>JAQULX010000015.1 GCA_028718465.1 Dehalococcoidales bacterium
AAGGCGGTGGACTGGAGGATGATCTCTATTATCGCTTCTTTATCGAGCAGACTTGTCTCATAGTTTAACCACTGGTGCCAGGAAGGATTGGAGAGTCCCCGGATATATTCTTCGAGGGTATTATACAGCAGCTTGTAGCCGTATTTTTCCGGGAAATCGAATGCCAGCGATCCCGGATCGAGGACTATGGGACCCATGATAGGCCCGCCGAGGGGAACGCTGTCCCCCAGCCCTAAAGCCCTGCCCCGCGTGTTCATGATTTGTTCCAGTGAAGAAAGCCTGTCCCACAGCTCCCAGGTCCGGGTGACATTCTCGCGTGTCTCTCCGGCCAGCCCGACGGAGAAGAAGGAGGTCACCGGGATCAGGTGCTGATGGCACAGCTTGACGGTACGCACCAGCGCCTCGGTGGAATAGCGCCTTCCCATCATTCGGCGGACCTCATCTGAACCGGTATCCGGGCAGATATGCAGTGTTACCGGTTTGCCGATCTCCGCAACTCCCCGGATGAACTCTTCACCGGCCGGCGCCAGCAGGTCTAGGGACAGCCGGTCTATATCCGGCTTTTCCCGCCGCAAGACTGCTATTAGCTCCTGCCAGTATTTCTTCCCGCCCATGCGCGGGTCCTGGTAGAGGCCGACGGACCGGATGCCCTGTTCGCTGAGTTTTTTGATATCTTTGACGATCCTGTCAGGACTCCTGAAAGCGGGTTTACCCCTGCCCAGGCGGGTTTTGTAGGCATGAGCAGAGCCTCCGCAGATGGAGCAGTTGTAGACGCAGCCGCGGCAGACCTCCAGGCTCCAGCGGGGTAACGAGCCAGGGGTAAAGATGGAGGTTTGGGGGGCCAGGAGGTCGAACCGGGTATATTCATATTCGTCCAGGTTCTCATCCGGCGGCATCAAGGGGACTACCCTGATATCGCCGCCATCGGTCCGGTAAGTTAAATTCGGCGTCTCAGCGGTATGCCCGTGCTTTTCCAGAGCCCGCAGAAATTGGAGGAACGGCTTTTCCGCCTCTCCGCGGATGACGGCATCCACAAACTCGTATTTCCGGATAATCTCCTCATGAAAGCAGGTTGCGGTCAGACCGCCCATAATTACCAGAGAGCCGGGATGAAATTGCTTGCATAACCGGGCTGTTTCGATGGCTCCCTGAGAATGCTGCTGAAAATGTAAACCGATGGCGAAGACCCGCGCTGAGGTTTTTTTTAAGTGTTCTTCGGGATCGAACGCCTGGTTGGTTACCATGCGGCTGCCCAGGTTATCTACCAGGACCCTGTAACCGTGCCGGTCGAGATATTCGGCAATGCTCAGCATACCGATGGGGATTTTATCGAATTGCACCTGCTCGACCGATGTCCCCAGGGCGCCGGTGAAAAAAGGCCTTTTCCGAAAATCATAAAAAGCCGGCGGATGTATCAATAAAACGTCATAGTCTGCCATATTATAATGTTTGCTCCTTAGATTGACTTCCGTCGAAAGAAGGCATTGGCGTGGGAGTGTTTCTTAAGGCGGGGCCAGGCAGATTGCCTCTGAAGGATTTCGGGACTATCTTAGCATGGTAATTTTAAATATGTCAACCGGAGGAAGTTTTTTCCTCTCCAATTTATACATTCAGTATATACGCAGTAAATATTCTATAAAGAGTATATGTGACCTAAGTCACACAAAATTTGAGTATCAACATACAATGCTATATAATAAAGTCTAGTCATCAAAACAATATGCTGAAAGGGAGGAGCTAATGGCAGAAAAAAGAGGTGAGCTCAAGGCAAAGGGCATGGCTCAGCCAGATAAAACTGTGCTAAAGTCAACTGCCCTGGGTGGTATGCATGGCGGCGGCGCGCCGGTCTTTGTGGATGTCAAAGACGGCAAGATCGTCCGTGTCAGACCGTTCCATTATGACTGGAAATATGACATGAAATCCTTTAACCCATGGAAATTCGAGCGCAACGGTGTAAAGCTCGAACCTCTTACCAAGACCTGTATTGGGCCCTACTCCTTAGCTTACAAAAAGAGGACCTATTCTCCTAACCGTATCAAGTATCCTTTAAAGAGGGTGGACTGGGACCCTAAAGGTGAAAGGAATACCCAGAACCGCGGCAAGAGTAAATTCGTCAGGATCTCCTGGGATGAGGCTGCTAATATTATTGCGGATGAGATCCGCAGAATTCACAAGGAGTATGGGCCTTTAGCCATCATGCTCCAGGGAGACGGTCACGGCGAATGCAAGACCATTAATACTCCTCACGGTCAGTCCGGTCTGCTGCTGGACAAGATCGGCGGCTTTACCCAGATGGTGAGAAATCCGGATAGCTGGGAAGGCTGGTATTTCGGCTCCAAACATGTCTGGGGTCAGGGTATTGTCGGTATGATGCATCCTACCGATAATGTAGTCAAAGACATCTCCGAGAACAGTGATATGGTCCTGTTCTGGGGATGCGATCCGGAGACTACTCCCTGGGGCTTTGTCGGTCAGTTTGCTTCGCGCCTGTGCTACTTCTGGCGTGATGCCGGTATCAAGCAGGTCTACGTTTGTCCGGATGTCAACTACGGCTGCGCGGTGCATGCCGATAAGTGGATTCCGGTCCTGCCCAACACTGATGCCGCTATGCAGCTGGCTATCATCTATACCTGGATAAAAGAGGGCACTTACGATAAGAAGTATGTCGAAACTCACACTGTCGGCTTCGACAAGATAGTAGATTATGTGCTTGGCAAAGATGAAGATGGCGTTCCCAAGACTCCGGAATGGGCTACCAAAAAATGCGGTGTACCCGAATGGACCATCAAAGCACTGGCCCGGGATTGGGCGAAGAAGGCGGTCTCTATCTCCCATTACTTCGGCGGCTCCTATGTACGCGGTCCTTACTCTCATGAGCCTGCCCGTCTGGAGTGCGTTCTTCTGGCCATGCAGGGCCTGGGCGGCCCCGGTAAATGGCAGACTCAGATTACTTACGGAGGCATGCCCCGCGCCAAGGGCATCAAGACTACCCGCTTCTTCAACCCCGTGCTCGGTGAGCGCCTGATCAAACCCACCCGCTCTACTGTGGCTGCCTGGGGTAAACAGCTTATCCCGAAGACCCTGGTACATAAGGCCATCCAGCTCGGTTCCTTATCTTACTACGGCAGCGGCGCTATTGAGGCCTCCGTGGAAGACCAGTTTGTGAAATATAATTACCCCATTGCCAAGGAAGACGGCGGCACCGAAATCCACATGCTGTGGTGTGATAACCCCTGCCGGACTACCTGTTGGAACTGCGGTAACGAGACTATTGAGGCTTATCGCAGCCCCAAGATCGAAACTATTGTGATACAGCACCCCTGGCTGGAAAACGATTCACTCTATTCCGATATCATCCTCCCCACCAATACTCAAATGGAAGTGGATGATATTGTGACTCATACCCGACAGGGTGTCCAGTTCCAGCATATCGCTATCCAGAATAAAGCTGTTGAACCCATCGGCGAGTCCAAGAGCGATTTTGAAGCTGTCATGGAAGTAGCCAAGAAGATGGGTAAATATGAAGAAATTACCCAGGGCCAGACCACTCAGGACCTTCAGAAGCTGGTCTTCACGAACATGGGCTGCGACGATTTCCTGTCCTGGGATGATTTCAAAGATAAACAGTACTTCGTCTTCCCCATTGCCGAGGACTGGGAAAATGATCTGGAGAAATCTCTCTGGAGAAAATTCTACGAGGACCCGGACAATAATCCCATCCCCACTCCCACCGGGAAAATGGAGCTATACTCCGAGCCGCTGGCCGAGAACTTCCCCGATGATAAAGAGAGACCTCCCTTTCCTCAGTGGGTCGAGAAGTCCGAAATGCACGATGAGAGACTGAGCGGCTCTCGCGCCAAGATGTTCCCCCTGCTGATAGTAGCCAATCATCCCAGATGGCGGACTCATGCTCAGGCTGACGATATTCCCTGGACCCGTGAGGCGCTTACCTGCAAAGTCAAAGGCTGGGACGGATACTGGTATGAGCCTATCTGGGTTAACCCGAAAGACGCTGAGAAGCGAGGGATTAAGACCGGCGACATTATCAAGGTCTTCAACGAGAGAGGAGTCGTTCTCGGAGGTGCGCTGGTATGGGAGAGAATCATGCCCGGCGTCACTTACATGGACCATGGCGCCAGATGCGATGCCATTCTTCCCGGAAAGATCGACCGGGGCGGCGCTATCGACCTGATTTCACCGGATTGGGTTATTTCCAAGAACTGCGTTGGTGAGGCTACCAGTGGTTTCCTGGTGGATGTCCAGAAAGTAACTCAGGCTGAAATGGAAGAGTGGAAAAAGCTCTATCCCGATGCCTGGGAGAGAGAATATCACCCGGCATCCGGCCTGCGCTTCAATGCCTGGGTAGAGGATGGAGGAAAATAATGAAAGTATTTGTACATGATAGTTCATATTGCAACGGCTGTTATAACTGCCAGATCGCCTGTAAGGATGAGCATGTAGCCAATGACTGGACGCCCTATGCCAAACCCCAGCCGGAAATCGGCCAGTTCTGGCTGAAACTGACTGAAACCGTTAGAGGGCAGGTTCCCAGAGTGAAAGTAGCCTATTATCCGGTTCTCTGCAATCACTGCCAGGATGCCCCCTGCATGGATGCCTGTAAAATCGAAGGCGCGATCTACCGCCGGGCTGACGGACTGGTAATTATTGACCCGGTCAAATGCACCGGCTGTAGAAACTGCGTGGATTCCTGTCCTTACGGCGTCATATACTTCAATGAAGACCTTAACATCGCTCAGAAATGCACCGGATGTGCTCATCTGCTGGATAACGGCTGGAAGGAACCCCGCTGCGTGGATGCTTGCCCGACTCTGGCTTTAAAGTTCATGGAAGAGTCCGAAGCCAAAAAATATGTTGAGCAGGCTGAGTTTTTGAAACCTGAGAGGGTTTCCGAAGACAAACCCAATGTTTATTACCTGAACCTGCCCAAGAGATTCGTGGCTGGTACAGTGTATGACCCGGTTGAGAAAGAAGTCATCATCGGCGCCAAAGTCACCCTGACGGAAGCCGGCAGCAACAAGTCCTATACCGCCGAGACCGACAGCTATGGCGATTTTGAGTTTGAGAAGCTCCCGGTTGGCGACTTCAATCTGGCGATTGTTCAGGGAAGTAAAACCAAAGAAATCAAGGTCAATACTGCTAAGGATGTCTCTTTAGGCGATATTCCCTTAACTTAGTTCACAACCGGAAATGACATAGAAAAAAGGCGAGCCTTTGTTAAGAGGTCTCGCCTTTTTTTCGTTTAAACGGCAGAGTAACAGTCTGCATCGGGCGACTTCAGCCTGTTGATGTGCTTACCGGGCTGTTCTCATTACCAATGAGGCAACCGAAATTTAATATAATATAAGCGTAAGCTGTTAAAGCAACTGATCGAGGAGGCGTATTATGAGAATCAGCGCGCGTAATGTCTTAAAAGGCAAAGTGGTCCGGGTAACACCCGGTGCGGTGAATTCGGAAATAGTCCTGGAGTTGCCTGGGGGCGCCCAGGTAGTTTCTATTATTACCAAGGAGTCAACGGAAAAGCTGGGCCTGGCCGAAGGTAAGGAAGCTTATGCCATTATCAAGGCTTCCAACGTGATGATAGGGGTTGATTAACAGGCCGGGTCGATTATTCTCCGGCTAACCCCTTATCCTTCAGTTTGGGTCTTAGAAGGCGGGTTATCCCGGAATATATCGTTGACTTTGCTGTTTAGTATTGTGACCTTTACAAAGGTTGCCAGAGATGCACATCATCCTCTTTGACTATCCGGCCGATAGCCGGAAACGGGAAGTGGCTGGCGAAAATCAGGGCGTTAGTCGATACCGCTCTATGTAGAATTTGTTTCCGGGTCTCGGCAGCCTGCTCAGGGTCCAAATCAAGCGATGAGCTCCAGTCAGGCCGGGCCAACTGTAAAACGTTATGGAAAATATCTGCAACGAAGATTAGCTGTTCGGTACCGGAGGAAACCAATAGGGCGGCCTGACCGGGAGTATGCCCCGGGGCATCGATATATTGAAAGCCCGGTATAATGTCCATTCCGGAATTAGCCACGGAGACCCGGTCTTTAAGGGTCAGGAGATTCTTGCGTACACATTCAAGCATTTCCTGTCTCATGCCGTCATTAAACTGCTTTAATTCCGGTCCGGAAGCCCAGAAGTCCCACTCTTTTTTATTTATCACGTGGCGGGCGGACGGGAAATTGGGTTGAAGCCGGGAATCGACATTGCCGCCGATATGGTCGGGGTGGCCGTGGGAAAGGATAACCGTGTCAATATCCCGGCAGGACACTCCGGCAGCTTGCAGGTTGGGAATCAGCATTCCTGCATTCGGCCGCAGCCCGGTCTGGAAGCCGGTATCCATAAGAACGGTATTTCGTCCGGTCTTGACCACCAGGGAGGTTATTTCGAAACGGCTTGCCAGTGGAATCCGGTACTGATCAGCCAGGTTTTGAATATCAGCAGTCGGTATATTGGGAAAAAAGTCGGTCAATTGCATTGGATCGACGGTATCCAATACCGCCAGACATTCGAAGCTGCCAAGTCGAAAGCGAAAACTATTTTGAGAGATCACGGTCTCCTCCTTATTATTGCTTGAGATTCTCAACCGGTCTTCCGGCAAGGGATTCCGGACTATTGGCTGATTATTTTATTGTACCATAACCCTTGTTTGATTCACCGGTGTAATTACGCCGGGACTAGAACCCTTTGATCTTCTGGTCCAGGACTGCTATCTCTGCCTGGCCAATTTTCTTTTTCTGCTGCCGGTACTCTCTGGCGATCCAGAATCCGGCAGTCACCATTCCCAGGGTATCCGACACCGGCATGGAGATCCAGACTCCGGGCAGACCGAAATAGTGAGACAGGATGAAAAGCGCCGGAACGAAGAAGATAAACTGACGGGCCAGGGAAAGCACCATGGCGTCTTTTCCCTTCGACAGTCCCTGGAAGGTAGTAACAAAAATGATGGTGGGGCCGATCAGGGCCAGGCTGGAAAAGAAGATCCGCATCCCCGGTATGGCGATATCGGCCAGGACCGGGTCGGCATCAAATATGCTGACTATCTGCGGAGCGAAAACCTCTAAAAATATGGTGGCTATAAGCATGATTACAGCCAGGCTGATAGCTGTCAGTTTGACTGTGCCCCACAGACGGTTCCAGAGCTTGGCCCCCAGGCTGAATCCGATTATCGGCAGCATTCCGTGAGCGGTGCCGATAATCGGCATAAAAGCCAGATCGCCGATACGCATGGCGATACCCAGAGCTGCCAGCACTACCGAACCGAACCCGGCGGCGACATGATTGAATAGAGCAAAGACGATGCCCTCCGTGGTTTCCATCAGCATGGCGGGCAGCCCGACGTGGTATATTTCCTTGATTATTTTAAATTTGGGGATAGAATGGCGGAAACGGATGCGGTAGGCTGTTTTATCCCCCAGGATATACCAGCCGGCCAGCAAAGCGCTCACGCCTGTAGAACAGGCTGTAGCCAGCGCTGCCCCTCTTACTCCCATTTCCGGAAAAATCCACCAGCCGAAGATCAGAAAAGGGTCCAGTATCACATTACATAATTGAGCGATAATAACGAAAATCATTGGACGCACAGTATCTCCGGAAGCATGGAAAACATTGCGGGTAATCAGCCCGAAAAAGAGTGTCGGCATGGCCCAGCCCAGCATTCTCAGGTACTGCTCACCGAGTTCCATGATATCCGGCGTGGCTCCACAGAGAAGCAGTATCTGATGCGGGAAAATATTGGTGACCAGCAGGACCAGGAGGCCGATAACCAGGGAAAGGAAAAAGGTCTGCCCGGCTACCTGATTAGCCGCTTCAACATTTCTTTCACCGAAATACCGTGATGTGAGAGCATTGACGCCGATTCCGGTCCCCACCCCGACGGCCATACAGACAATAAAAAGCGGTAAGACGATGGTTAGCGCTGCGATAGCCTGATAGCCCAGTCTGGCCACCCAGAAAGTATTGACCAGGTTATACAGGGATATGGTTACCATGGATATAACGGCTGGCAGGCTCAGGCGGAAAAGTAGTTTTCCTATTGGGTCGGTACCAAGTCTCTCTGTGGTCTGATGCAGTTTAGAGGGTTCTTCCAGTGTATTGCTCCTTGACCTCTCAGTTTACCAATTCAGAGGCTGCAAGGTCAATGGCGGCATACCATTATCCTGCTCTGGGAGCGTTCAGGCCTCCGAACCTCCTTTGGCGGTGTCTGAAGGCTGCCAGAGCCCGTTCTACCTGTCCGGGCGAGAAGTCAGGCCAGAGGACTCTGGTAAAATACAGTTCGGCATAAGCCGCCTGCCAGAGCAAAAAATTGCTGATTCGGAGTTCTCCGCCGGTGCGGACCAGCAGGTCTACATCCGGTATTCCGGAGGAATACAGCCGTTCGGCGAAAGTCTTCTCGGAAATTTCCGGGGTGGGCAATCCCTCTTCGGTCAGCTTGCGGGCGGTATCCACAATTTCACCCCTTCCACCGTAGTTGAACGCAAAACTAAAGGTCATACGGGTATTGTTTTGCGTCAGTGCGCAGGCTCGCTGGATGGCCTCCTGTACCGTTGTTGAAAGATCGCAGGTGCGGCCCAGATGGCGCATTCTCACGCCTTCACGGTTGAGTTCGGCAGCTTCCTTTTCGATGTTGTCCACCAGAAGATTGAGGATCCCCTGGACTTCATCTTCAGGACGGTTCCAGTTCTCTGTAGAGAAGCTATAGACTGTTAAATATTTAATATTATGTTTAAGAATGGTTTGGATTACCGAGCGTATTCGGTTGAATCCAGCCTGATGGCCCGCCATGCGCGGCAGTCCGCGCCGCTCCGCCCATCTCCCATTCCCATCCATAATAATCGCCACATGGTTTGGTAGGTCCATCATTCTCACGCTTTTGATTAAACGGACATCAGCTCTTTTTCTTTTTCCTGGGCGATTTTTTCCGCAACGGCAATATAGCTGTCCGTCATTTTTTGCAGTTGCTCCTGAAGCCGTCTGGACTCATCCTGGGATATTTCCTTATTCTTTTCGGCTTTCTTGATTTCTTCAAGAGAATCACGCCTGAGATTGCGTACAGCTACCCGGCGTTCTTCCAGCCTTTTATGAACAACTCTGGTAAGCTCCTGGCGGCGTTCTTCGCTGAGTGCCGGGATATTCAGCCGGATCAATCTCCCGTCATTGATCGGGTTCAAACCCAGGTCCGATTTTTGAATAGCCTGCTCAATGCTGTGCAGGCTTCCCGGGTCCCAGGGCTGGATAACCAGAAGCTTGGCTTCCGGGGTAGAGATACCAGCGATCTGGTTCAACGGTGTCATTACGCCGGCATAGTCCACTTTTAGATGCTCAACCAGAGCGGGACTGGCTCTCCCTGTGCGGATCGTGGCCAGTTCCTGTCTCAGACCTTCTGAAACTGCCTTCATTTTTTTGTCGGCGGTGGATAATATGCTGTTATCTGCCATTCTTACACCTCGCTGGATACTAATGTGCCGATAGACTCGCCGCTGGCGGCGCGTTCTATTCCCTTCGGACTTTCGATATCAAACACAACTATAGGTAATTTGTTTTCCAGGCACAGGGAAAAAGCCGTGGCATCCATGACTTTCAAACGTAGATTGAGGGCTTCCATATGGGAAAGCTTATCAAATTTAACCGCATTGGGGTCTTTCTGCGGGTCGGCGCTGTAAATCCCGTCTACATTATTCTTGGCCATCAGCAAGACTTCTGCTTCGATTTCAATCGCTCGCAGGGCGGCGGCAGTGTCCGTCGTCATATAAGGATTACCGGTCCCGGCGGCAAAGATGACTACCCGGCCTTTTTCCAGGTGCCGTATGGCGCGGCGGCGGATATAAGGCTCAGCGACCTGATGGATTTCAATAGCAGATTGAGTGCGGGTGACGACGCCAAGCTTCTCCAGGGCATCCTGGAGGGCCAGAGCATTCAGAATGGTAGCCAGCATCCCGGCGTAGTCAGCCGTAACCCGGTCCATGCCGTTCCGGGCTATCTCTTCTCCGCGCCAGATGTTTCCGGCTCCTACTACGACTCCAATGGTTATTCCCATATCGGAGACGTTTTTGATTTGTCCGGCAATACGTTTGACTGTGGCAGGATCAAATCCGTAACAGTGCTTACCGGAAAACGATTCACCGCTAAGTTTTAGCATTACTCTTTTGTACTGGGTGGCCATAAGTTCCAACCTTTGAAAGATATTCTGATTAACCGGATTTTCGCTCCGATTGTTAAGTTGCTGTTACTGCTATTATAACATATGGTAAGACCGTCATTTCATCAATGTGAAATGACGGTCTTAATGATTTTTGTATTTGTGCTATTTGCCCAGTTCGAATCTGGCAAAACGGCTTATGACTATATTTTCACCGGTCTTGGCGATAAGCTCGGTAACAAGGTCCTGGACCGTCCTGGTAGGATCCTTGATGTAAGGTTGAAGTAAAAGGCAGGCATTCTGAAAATCGATCGCAGCGCCGGTAGGGCATTCATCTTTCGAAACAAATTCGGGTTCCATGGCAGCTACTTGCATGGCTATATTGTGTGCCATCTCCTGGAACTCCGCGGTGCGGGCAACGAAGTCGGTTTCGCAATTTATCTCCACCAGCGCACCAATGCGTCCGGCGGAATGGATGTAGGATGTCACCAGCCCTTGTTTGGCTGCGCGCCCGGCACTTTTCTGGGCTTTAACCAGACCCTGTTTTTGCAAGATTTCCAGAGCTTTGGTTTTGTCCCCATTGGTCTCTTTCAGAGCGTTCCGGCAGTCCATGATACCGGCGCCAGACTCTTCTCTTAACTTCTTGATCTCTTCAGTAGTTATTTCCAAATTTTCCCCCAATTATTTTATTCGTCAGGATTCAGGTCTTCCGATTCTTCCAGTAAAGCCGGATATGTTGCCTCGGGAGCCGTCGGAGCGCCCTCCTCGGTAGCCGCTGCTGCTTCTTCTTTGGGTACGATCACCTGGACGCCCTTGCCCTCGATAACAGCGTCAGCGATCCTGGAGCAGATGAGCTTCACTGCACGGATGGCATCATCATTGGCCGGGATAATCATATCCAGGTCATCCGGATTGCAGTTAGTATCGCAAATGCCCACAACCGGTATATCTACCCTTTTGGCTTCCAGTAAAGCAATGTTGTCTTTAGTGGTGTCTACGATAAACATAACGCTGGGCAGTTTAGTCATTTCCTTGATGCCGCCCAGTTGCCGGTTAAGGCGCACGATTTCTTCATCCAGCTTGGAGGCTTCCTTCTTGGGTAACCGGTTAAATTCTCCCTTGGCTTTCTGGTCTTCCAACCGGACCAGGTAGTCAATTCGGGATTGAATAGTGCTGAAGTTGGTAAGAGTGCCGCCCAGCCAGCGCTGGTTGACATAATACATACCGCAGCGCTTGGCTTCGGTCTCGATCGATTCCTGAGCCTGCTTTTTGGTTCCCACGAATAGAATCGTGCCGCCGTCAGCGACGATCTCTTTCACGAACTCCTGAGCTTTCATCAGTAATTTGACTGTCTGCTCCAGGTCTATAATATGTATGCCGTTGCGTTTGGTGAAGATGTATTTCTTCATTCTGGGATGCCAGCCGCTGGCCTGATGCCCGAAATGGGCTCCGGCCTCTAGTAATTGTTTAATTGAACTTGTATCTGCCAATAACTTACCCCTCTTTCCAGGTATTCGGTATATTTGATCGACTAAGAGAATAGTATAACATAGTCCTGCTGTTCCGGCAAGAAAAAAATTTAGTGTACTAAAATATACGATACAAAATGATATTTATGCTTACCGTTATAGCCTGACTATATGGTAAATTCCGTTGGACTTGTGCCGCTGGAAAGGGGTATAATAGAGTATCAAGCTTGAGGAGTGAATACCGCCATGCTGATATTTATTTCCAATTTGGGGTTATTAATTTAAGCACTGCGATATGGCATCGCAGTGCTTTTTGAATTTTATTGAGGAGGTAAGTGAGATGCAGTCAAGTTTGATTGGAAAGATCGAGAAAGCTCGCCGGTACGCTCAGGAGACCGACCGTATTACCTTCACTGAGTTCACTGTGAAATTTAGAGGTGAACATAATATATATACTACCAGTCTGAAAGAAGGGAAATGGAGTTGCACTTGCTCCTTTTTCTCTACCTGGAGAACTTGCAGTCATAGTATGGCGTTAGAAAAGATCCTGGGCGACATGCTGCCTGCGGACGCCCTGAGCAGTTCTCACATCAACATAATCCCATAGGGTGCTGAAGAAAAATACAAGAGATATATCGCCGCAATTTAACTATTGCCGGTATATCTCTTGATGCATTTTATGGCCTCACCCGCCACAAACAGCGACCCCGTAACACAGACCAGGTCTTCTTTCCCCGCCAGCGATTTTGCCTCAATTAAAGCCTGTTGAATAGTCCCTGCAACTCGCGCTTTGATCCCGTACCTGATAAACTCCTGCGCCAGCGCTTCAGGTGGGGTTGATCTGGGATTATCAGCCCTGGTAGCGATAACTTCACTGAATAACGGGGCCAGCTCTTTAATCAGCCCGGAAACGTCCTTGTCATTAGAGACCCCGATTACCAGGATTGCCCGGACGGGCTTAAAATAATGCTCCAGAGCTTCTTTTAATCTGCGGGCGCCTCCCGGATTATGTGCTCCGTCGATAATAGTCAGGGGCTGCCGGCTGACGATCTGCATCCGTCCGGGGAAATCCACTCCGGCCAGTCCCTTCAGTATTGCTCCTTTGCTGATAGGGTACCCTCTTTCTACCAGGACTTCCAGCGCGGCCACCGCTGCCGCAGCATTATCCATCTGAAAATCTCCCAGTAGAGGGATGGAGACCCGGTAATTGTCCAGCCGCCCTTTGATCTCCAGTTCCTGGCGTTCCTGGTCATGATAGAGGCTTCTTCGTGTTACCTCCCGGGCGATCCTGATCAGCTTCACTTTTTTGTCCAGACAGGTCTGCCGGATGACTGCCTCCGCTTCTTCCATTTGAGGGTGGGAAACTACCGTGCAGCCGGGCTTGATGATGCCGCATTTTTCGCCGGCAATCTGGGTCAGGGTATTTCCCAGGACTTCAGTGTGGTCGTAATTTATTGAGGTCAGCAGGCAGACTTCCGGCGAAATAACGTTAGTAGCGTCGAAACGGCCTCCCATCCCGACTTCCATAACCTGGAATTCACAACCTCTCTCTGCAAAATATGTAAGGCCTAGAATGGTCAATATCTCGAATACCGTCAAACGTCCGTAGGCTGCCTCCCGGTTAACGGCCTCGATTACGGGTCGAAGGCGGGTCATAGCATCTGCTACTTCGGCTTCCGTGATTATCCTGCTATTTACCGCAATTCTTTCCCGCATGGTTATAAGATGTGGCGAAGTATATAGTCCGGTACTGTATCCTGCGGCAGTCAGAACTGAGGCCAGCAGCACCGCCGTGCTGCCCTTGCCGTTAGTGCCGGTGATATGCAGAGATCTGGCTTTTAAATTCGGATTACCGGTCAATTCCAGGACCTGAAAGACTCTCCGCAGATCATAATTAGCCTGGGCATGGGGTACCCGGGGTACTGCCTCGTAATTGGTATGACCGAAGATATAATTGACTGCTTCCGTATAGTCCATAGTTACCCTCATTCTATCACTTGACGCACAGCAACCGCCAATGTATCATCAGCTTAAAGCAGTCCATCGAAGGACCCGGAGGTATTCATGAGTTTCTTGGAAAAGCTGCAAAAGGCGGCACGGAAGAATCAGAGCCTGGTCTGCATCGGCCTGGACCCGGACCCCAAACTGATGCCTGAGGGGACCGGAGTCAGCGAGTTTAACAGGGCCATTATCGAGGCTACATCTGACCTGGTTTGTGCCTATAAGCCCAATTTCGCTTTCTACGAGGCATTAGGGCATGCGGGGATGGAAGCCCTGGAACGTACCTTAAAAAGTATCCCCTCCGACGTCCCGGTTATTGCAGATGCCAAGCGGGGAGATATCGGGAATACCTCTAAAGCCTATGCGAGAGCGGTATTCGATGTTCTGGGCTTCGATGCTGTCACCGTTAATCCGTACCTGGGTTTCGATGCTATCGATCCCTTTCTCCAGTATAAAGAAAAGGGGACCATCCTTCTTTGCCGTACCTCGAACGCCGGCGCCGGATATTTTCAATCACTGCGCTGTGAAACTCCCCAGGGCCTCCGCCCGCTGTACGAGATCGTTGCAGGCAAGGCCCAACAGTGGAACACTTACGGCAATATCGGTCTGGTTGTCGGTGCCACCTATCCGGAAGAATTGAAAACGATACGCTGCCAGCACCCGGACATGCCGATCTTGATTCCCGGGGTCGGAGCGCAGGGTGGGGATGTGGCCTTGACTGTTAAATATGGAGTCAGCCCGCAGGGTGATCTGGCTATTATCAACTCTTCCCGCCAGATTCTCTATGCTTCCAGGGAAGCGGACTTTGCCGAAGCCGCCCGCCTGGCCGCTTCGGCTTTACGGGATGAGATCAACCGGCATCGAACAGGAAACATGGAAAAGCAGTAAATTGATGGCAATACTGGAATTAAGGTTGGGGGATATCCTGCATTTGAAAAAGCCGCACCCTTGCGGAAGCTATGATTGGGTCGTAGTGCGCCTGGGGGCGGATATCGGCATCAAATGTATACAATGCCAGCATACCGTTTTACTGGCAAGGCCGGTGCTGGAGCGCCGCATCAAAGCGTTTGTAGCCAGGGGCAAAAAAGAAGGCTGAGCATTTCAGATTATATTGCAGATATAGTCTCCCGTACTACCTGTAACAGCTCTTCTCCAGGTTCCCTTCCGGATTCAATCAGTGATTGGCTCACTCTGGCAAGGATGTAGACTTTAATCTCCGGCTCATGTATAAGCGCACCCAGCCGCAGCGATTGTATTAACTCTCCGGCTGCGGCCAGGTCCTCTGCAGGTGTGCCCAGCCCTGTGGTCCTGACATTGGTTTCCTGTACTGTTTTCCTGATCCAGGAAACCGCTTCATCTGCTTTTTCTTTCTTCTTCAACCCGCTATAAAGAAGGGCCAGGTTCCCTAGCATGTGAAGGAGGGTCCGATTATCAGTTAACCGGCTGCAGAGGAGGAAAGCCCGATTCGCCTGCTCCAGGGCATCTCCGGATGTTCCCAGTTCATCCCGTAGACCGGCTATCTCGATGAAGCGGGCGATTTTATCTTTATTATCCTCGATCTCTTCGGCGCTGGCCTGCGCCCGGTCCAGGACTTCTCCGGCGTATGAGTTTTTCCCCAGATCTGCCAGTCGGCGGGCGATCTCGATTAAATCCCCGGACCGTGGAAAAGCCGCTTCCTCCTCATTGACTATTCCCAGGGCAGTGGACAAAATCTCCTCAGCCTGGGGCTGGTCTTCCAGATCAGTCCAGATATCTGTCATTCTGATGAGAAAATAAGGCTTGCCAGCCTGGTCTATTCGGTCTACCGTATGGAGGGCCTCTTCCAGTACCTGCCGGGCTTTTTCCATATTGTCTATATCGGAATACACCTGAGCAACAGCCAGGAAACGTTCAGCCCTGATCCAGTTATCTTCCAGTTTCTTAAAGACCTGTATGGCCTCCTCTGCTGTCTCACCGGATTTATCCATTTGCCCGATATCGGCATAGATAGAGGCAATATCGACCAACTCGCAGGCCGTATCAATGCCGCTTTCCGGATTGGTAACCAGATCGTGAAGCCTGGATAAAACGACTTCGGCGTCGTCGGCCATGTCGGCTGCGGCATATTCCGAGGCTATTTGCAGCAGTGCTCCGGACTGCTGGGCAGGGGTTTCCGCCGCCTGTGCCAGCAAAACAGCTCTTTTAAATAAATCGGCAGCCTGTACCCGGTCTCCAGCGCTGGCATATACCACTGCAATCTCGGCCAACTGCCTGGATTTCTCTTCGGGTTTGAGGGAACCAGCAGACTGAAGGGCTGTCTGGAGACATTCCATGCTCCTGGACTTTCTCCCTGATTTAAGAAACACTCTGGCGATCTCAGTATAACCCTGGCTCCTGCCCAGCGGTCGCTGTATTTTCGGCGCTTCTTGCAGCGCATATTCCAGCAATTTGTCAACGACTTCGGACAATCCGGTCCCTCCCATCGGTGAAATTTAAAATCATATTCCAATTATATTATCATAACATCCTGCCGGGTTTTGTATTCCGGTCAGTCTCCGGTCAGTCTCCGGACGGTCTGGTATAGTCCCGGTCGGGGTGCCTCTGCGGGATACGCTGTCAGGCACACCGAAGGTGACCTTGAGTGATTCAGGCATCTTCAGGAGAAGCCCGTTGCCTGACTTTCAGCAAAATCAGGGTCAAAATCAGTCCGAACAGGCACATACCACTGATGGCCCAGAAGCCGGACCTGAAGTTGCCCGTGGAGTCTTTCAACGCTCCGAGACTGTAGACCATGGAAAATCCTCCCAGACTGGCGAAGAAATTGCCGAAGCCACTGGTTATGCCTGCTCGGCTTAATCCCAGTGCTTCAACGGGAACAGTAAATAACGGCCCAAAATATATATTCAGGAACATGGCGTTGACAGCTACCAGAACTACCAGAAAGAAGAGGTTATTGGTGACAACCAGTAATGCCGATGTGGCACTTAATACCATAAGCGCTGCTCCGATGACCAGAATGGGATTCTTCAACCGGTCCGAGACATAACCTCCGATGACAACCGAGGGCGCCATCAGGACAGATTGCACTGCGATAAGGATGCCGGTCACGGGTAAAGAGAAATCCTTTTCATTGACCAGAAGGCTGGGCAGCCAGTAGGTTACTCCTCCCATGACACCAAATCTGATAAACTGGATGCCTCCGCAGATCTGCATGATACGGTAACGGAAAAGATTCATGACATCTTTCATACTTACTTTCCGACGCTCCACGGCGGCAGGAGATTCTTTACCGTATTTGGCCAGAAAAAAGACTGCAACCAGACCCAGGGAAGCAATACTGATGAAAGCGAAACGCCAGTCAAACGCAGCTGCCAGCCACGGTCCAACCAGGCTGAAAAACACATTGCCGGTGGCCCCGCCGACCAGGTACAGACCGGTAGCGGTAGCTCTCCGTTCCGGAGGAAACCATCCGGTTATCAAGGCCATACCGGGGCTGAAGATCAGGGCGCGGAAAAATCCGGCCGCGATCTGATTGGCCAGGGCTTGCCAGTAATTCATTACCAGCCCC
>JAQULX010000016.1 GCA_028718465.1 Dehalococcoidales bacterium
CCTGATGGAGCTGGATCCCGGCCATCGAATAGTAATTCACGGCGGGGGTATCTACGGCGACAAGGAAAAGTCCCTGGCTGTACTGTCCAGCCGGTTTAAAAATTTAAAGGAAGCAGTCCGTAAGAGGATTGTACTGGAAAACGATGAGAAGGTTTTTACTGCCGAAGATATTCTCAAAACTTGTTATCGGACTAATGTTCCAGGTATTATTGATGTTTTCCATCATGAGATACTGCCCAGTTTAAACCGGATGAGTCTGCGCGAGGTTATTCTTCTTTTTCAAAGTACCTGGTCCGGTGAGCGGCAGAAGGTTCACTATTCAAATCAGCAGTCCGGCAAGTCAAGGGGCTCTCATTCACAAACTATTGAAACTGATAGTTTTGCCCGATTTTACAGTTCAATCAAGGATCTGGAACTGGATATAATGCTGGAAGTAAAGGATAAGCAAGCCTCTGTGTTAAAGTTAAGGCAAGCTTTCCCGGAACTACGATAATTGCCGGAGAGAAAACTGTAAAATTCCTGAAAAGTATTTGGTCGGGCAATAAAAAACCGATTCTCTTTAACTGATTATTTTCTTTATCCGACCTTAAAAGCCGAAATCCATTGAGGCTAAGGCGATATTCATAATATTCTTATCCTGTGTCCTGTCATAAAACAAATGCATACTCATGGTCCCGATGTTCCCGGAGTTGCTTGTTCCTTCTTTTAATTTCCCGCAATTATTAAAGCGGTAAACAGATAACCCATGCCGACCATCAGGAAATTGCTTATACCATGCATTAGCATTGGATATAAAATACTCCGGGTCTTTTGGTATGCAATACCCTGTATGGTTCCAAGTATAAAGGAATATATTAACGGAAAGATTTCCGCTTCAAAACTGAAAGGCGCCAATGACCAGTTTGTGTGAGCAAATGAAAATAGGATCGATGCCAGAATAACTTCTAATGTAATGCTTCCCTTAAGTGGGACGCTTTTCCCAAATGCATAAACTAAAACTGTTATTGGCAACGCTCGAAATACAATCTCTTCCGATGTTCCGCTTAATAATAGCTGAAATCCCAAAGTCCCCAGAACGTTTCTTGTATCCAAAGGAAAAGTATAAGCGGGCACCTGGTAAAAGTTAAAAATGATTGCGATAATTGCAAAAACCGCAGTAAATATCGCCAGGTACTTTGTACCTTTTCTGACATCACCGAGTTTAAAATAGAAATCGAGTTTTAGCAGCTTGCTCAGCGCAGCGATTATAATCAAGGCAATGACTATTTGAATAACATGATGAATGGAAATGCCTGCAAAAATATCGTAGGGGTCAAATTGGTTATATGGGACCATATTGGCGATATAGTGCCCTGCTTTCCCTGATAAAACTTGCATTACGAGTAATACTATAAATGCGGCACTGCCATACAGAATCCAGTGGAGTGTTAGCTTTTTCATGTAATCACGACCTCATTTCGTATCAATTATACGGTAGCCTTCTTTAAATCGTGTATATTTTACTTCTTGAAAACGCTTAATATTGAACTTTAATGACAGATAGCATCCGAGTGTAACCAGCAAGACATCTATAGCAATTCTCGATAAAACATCGATTAAAAACCCGCTAAACAGGAAAGGCATAAAAACAAGAAACACAGCCCAGTTAACTCCAAAAATTAAAACCCCGAATGTCACTGCTCTGCGTGTCAAGGATAGCGTTTTCCCGGTTTGCCCCAATAAAACATATACTACCCCTATACAGGCGCCCATGAGTAGCGTCCAGATAAATGTAAAAACCGGATTTGTCTGGTAGCCTGATTGAATAATTCCTGAGAAATATGCAGCATACCTTCCAAGGGTAAAGATCCCTGAGAATAAACATATGGCCGGCAGCTTTTGATAAAAAGAAAAAGAAGCAGCCTCTGTATTCTTGTTCTCGACCTTCTCAACAATAAACAAGCCTGATAGTATACTCATCAAAAGGACAGGAATTGCGTCACTGAGGCCGACCACAAACTCATTGATTACCGGATTGCCAAACAGAGAAACTCCCTCCAGCATGGCAACCAGCCAGAGCAGTGCGATCGCACCTCCATACCGCAGTCCTTTTTTGAATCCTGCTCCGGGGATGCCATGCTGGAACCGATAAAACACGCAGGCAACACTGGAAAAGGCGAGCAACGCCCAGAGAGTTGCTGTAACCTCCGTTCCTAATAATTCCGCTAATTTGTTGTAGTCTGGTGCTTCCGGCATCGTGCTGTACGGGCCTGTCACCATGTGAAGGGTGATATCAAGCAGAACGCAAATAACGATGATAGCAGCAAATTTTAATAAAGCAGTCTTTTTCACAATACCATTACTCCCCATTTATGAAATATTTATACGGCAAATTAACAATAGTTTGTTTATGATAACAGGGAACATTTCTTGACAGTCTCTGAAATCATTACGGCCAGGCCGGGACTTAAAGATATACAGAAAGCAAGCTGGAGCCGTGGAAACTTGAACGCTGGTTCGAAGGTTTCAGTTCTGCCTGCGGTACCGCCCACCAGTGCATACAAATTTTTATTAAAAATTTGCACCGATATGACACTTATTCGCACACTGCTTCGGGTTAAGGGCAACTACAATGCTTTCACCGACGCCATTGGTAGATGTCCGACAGTAATTGCTGCTGTTTCACGGAATGATTAACCGGGCATGATATACTGGAGAGCCGGGCGTTTTCGTGTCTGCCGGAATATTATTTTAAATGGGTATCCGGGAGGCAAAGGCTTCTACTTCCTTCTGCCAGTTTTCCTCAAGCGGTCCCTTAATTCCAGTCACAAAGATCTTGCCCTCAGCAACTTTGACCAGGCCCTTTGCCTGTATTGTTTGGTTCATAGTCGGGAGAACGCGCTGGCATTTGCCTGACTCACCTTCAGCAGGTATTCGATTAACGCCGTTCGGATTGGGACATAACTCTGTGACAATAACAGCATACCCGATTCCTTTTGGCAGGTCAGCCTTCTTCAGGAAATGCTGCATATCTCCGATCGGTTTACCAAAGCGCCCCGGCGAACTGAATAGATACAAGTCGGCTGGCGGTATCTCCTCCGGCCTCACGTCCCGGATATGATGGACGTTTACGGTGGCCCCTTTGGAGGCCATCTGCTTCTTGAATTCCTCTGCAACCATGGCTCCATTTCCATACCTGGAGGCGTGAAAATATTCGACCCTTATGTTTTTTGTGCTCATTCCTTTGCTCCTTGGAAATACTTTTTCCCCCTTTTCCGGCAATGTATCCCCGTGATCTCAGAAAATGACCTCGCACATCACAAATCCGACAGCGAAGAGTAAAACCAGGAAGGAGAATACCACAATCAGCGCTATTTGCCATTTCTTCATTTGGCTTTCCTCCTTTTTGAGAAACCCTATTCATCTCCAACTTTAAACGGGTGACAATATTCGATCTTCAAATTGCCTTCTATGAGGTGCATCATCTGTTTGAGCGTTGTGAAGCCTCTTCATATTATCATCAATCCCATCGTATATCGCCTCTGCAACCTTCTTTGTATTGCCTGTCCTGGACATGTATGCTACCAGTACTTTCACAGCCAAACCTCCTCCGAATTTATTTTCTTAACACCATTATAAAATGAGATATTTCCGTATACTTCATGCGAGAGGATAGAATTAATACTGGATATCCTGATAGATTGTTACCTGGTAGGATGACCAGTAAAGATTTACCTTATATGACTTATACAACGCTCACCTCACATTTGTTTCCATTCCATAGAGTTTCTTTCACCATATACACTGCGTTCTTCTTTACAGCTTTAACAAGTCCTTCCATTGGATCAAGGCAGTATAAATGACACGGACTTGGAGCGCCGATCTTCCTGGCTATCGCGCAGAGTTTACAGCTGACAGCTTGAGCGTTGAATCCGCCTTCAGGTTGATAAGTGATGTTCCATTGAGCGCAAGAAAATATCTGGGACAATCTGAGGAATACTTCTTCCGGGGTGGTAATTCCGAATTGGCCGGCCCGTATCTGCCCTGATGCAATCTGCTCCTGGCGCTTCCGCTGGATTACTCTATCCAGGACGTTTTCCTGGCTGAACTGGAAAACTGCGTCTGCCAGTACGCCGGCATAAGCCGTCTGTAAAATTTGAACTTGTATAATTGTAATTTTCTAATAAAGCAAACACAACCCTTAAAGCTCAAAGATATCATCTCAATGTTAGTACCTGGGTGAGAAAAATTAGTTCCCGAAGTTTGTATAATAGGTACTTCGGACTGGCAAGGTAAAAAGGAAGCATAGAGCATATTGAGCATTAATAGAGTTTCACCATATCTTTATATCGGGGAGCAAGGGTTTTCCATCCGGTCTTCTCGCTAAGAATCCTGGCAAAGCTAGTAGCCGCTTTACCTTCTCCGTGAGTAACGAAGACACAGCGCGGAGGGACACGAATATCAGATAGCCAGTTAAATAATCCATCTTGGTCGGCATGGGAAGAAAAACCATCAATCTTTTCAATGTTGGCTTTTACACTATACTTCTGCCCGAAAAGCCGGATTTCTGGGACTCCATCCAATAATAACCTTCCGAGTGTCCCTTCAGCCTGATAGCCTACAAACAAAATGGTGCTTTCCGGACGTGAAATATTATTGGCGATATGATGTTTAATCCGACCACCGGTGACCATACCACTGCCAGCTATAATGATACAGCTTTCTTTTAAGTTATTAAGGGCTATGGATTCTTTTGTGTCCTGGATCATTTCGAGGTTTTCAAAGTTAAAGCAGGAGTCACCCTGGCGCAGCCGCTGCATCATCTCCTTATCAAATAATTCAGCATGCTGCTTAAATACTTCTGTGATTCGTATCGCCATCGGACTATCTAAAAAGACCGGTAGAGAGGGAATTTCTTTCTTTAAAAACAACTCGTTAAGATGGTAAAGTAATTCCTGGCTCCTCTCAAGAGCAAAACTGGGAATGATTATATTGCCTCCAGCCGTTACAGTCCTGTTGATACAATCACGGAGTTGCTTTTGAATATCCTGGTTTTTATGCTCTTCATGAGACCGATCACCATAAGTCGACTCAATAACTACATATTCGGCTGCGTTAAAAATGGCGGGGTCGTTGATTATGGGACGATCAGGTTCTCCAATATCACCTGAAAAAAGAATCCGGTGATTCAGGTCGCCCTTGTTGACGTTGATACTTATGGTTGCCGCACCGAGGACATGTCCCGCCTCATAATAACAACCTTCAATATTACTGTTAATCCTTACGCATGCCTGGTAGTTTACGGCTTCAAAATGGGGGCTTACCGCTTCGGCGTCCTTAACAGTGTAAAGAGGTACTTCCGGAAAAGGTCCTTTGCGTCTTTCCCGCTTGTGGCGTTCTGCCTTAATCAGGGCATCTTCTTCCTGTAGGTGAGCGGCATCGAGGAGAATAATTTGGGCTATCTCAGCCGTTGCTGGAGTACAATAAATCTTACCCTGGTAACCATCTCGAACCAGTTTGGGTAGAAGGCCGCAATGATCCAGATGAGCATGTGTTAAAAATACCGCCTCGATTGCTTTAGGATCGAACGGGAACGGCTGCCAGTTTCTTCCCAGATATTCCCTTTCTTGATACAAGCCGCAATCTATAAGCACTTGAGTACCGTTGGTTTCAAGAAGGTAACAGGAACCGGTAACATTTTGGGCTGCGCCCAAGAAGGTCAATTTTGACATTTAATTCTCTCCTTAATATAAAATTAGTCTGTTCGGGCTTGAATAACCTGGGTCTCTATATGCATTCAGTGAATTTTGCATCAATTCACTAACGGTAGTTCCGGAGTTATTACAACTACTCCTTATCATCTCCGGCTGGCCTGATCAACAAGATCGGTATGTTTGAATGTTTGATAACATAGTCAGCGACACTTCCTGATACCGCGCGGCCCAGTCCGCTCCGCCCATGTGTAGCAATGGCAATAAGTTCTACTTTATGCTCTCTATAATACTCTATAATAACTGGTCCCGCTGCTCCTGATACACTGTCATAGACATTAATCTCAGCCTGTATTAATGCTTCCTCTCCATCATAAGCGATATCGGCATCATAACCCTGATGACGCAGACCCTGGGCTAAGCTATCTGCCGGTTTTTTTCATCTTCTACAATCAAAATGCGCATTTCTTTTCCTAATAATAATATCCGATAAGTAAAGGGTAGGTAAAGAAGTGCAATAAAAAATATATGAAGGAAGCTGTATTTTAACTCCGGGCATGCTTGATTTGAGCAAAAAGCAAATGATTCCCCTCGATGCTTGCATCGAGATCTCACGACAAACCAGGTTAGACTCTTGCCGCAATTTGGACCGGTGAAGATTAAATTTCAAAAGGAAGGAAAGTCGAAGTTATGGGACAGGTTTAGGCCTAAGATATTGGTTGAACTGTAATACTATTAAGAATATCATATAATACATAATTAAAGTTGCCGGATATTTAACCTCAATAAGAATGTTAATATTCAACTTCTTGTAATGAGTCTTGTAAGGACCGGAACTATGTGGTTGTTTAGAAAGCCGGATAAGCGGATGTTCCTGAATTGGCGAGGGTATTTATCAGGCATAGTATTAGTGGCATTGATTACCTGGTTATTATCAATTACCCCACCAACAATTATCCCCGGAGCCATCGCTTCCCCCTATATGCTCGCCATAGTCCCGGTTGCTACCTACTTCGGCCTGGGCCCCGCAGTTTTTACATCGATTCTTAGTGTAGTAGTTTACGATTTTTTCCTCTTATCGCCCGTATTTATCTTCACACTTATAGAACCAGGCAATCTGGGAATATTGTTCATATTTCTTTTCGTAGGAATTGTGATCAGCTTTATAGCTTCTGGTCTCCGTAGCAAAATAGAAGAGACAAAGAGGTTGAGTATAGAACTTATTAAATCACAGGAAGAGGAAAGAAAACGAATGGCCCGGGAATTACACGATGATACTTCCCCATCGTTGGCTTTAATTGGACTTGAGTTGGATAATATCCTTAGAGTGAAATCCCCGTTGCTGCCTGAAGAGGTTATACAAAAATTAAAAGATTCAAGGGAAAGGATCGGTGACATACACCAGCATATTCGCCAGTATAGCCATGAATTGCATCCCGCCATACTGGACAACCTGGGACTGGAATCAGCATTAGAAGCTCTTGTAGACGAACTTAATTCAAAAACAGGGATAGTAATGGAGTTTGAAGTAAAGGGCACAACGAGAAATCTGCCTGATGAGATTAAGCTGGAATTATACCGTATCGCTCAGGAAGCCCTTAATAATATCTGGAAACACTCTCAAGCCGCTAAAGCAGTTGTTAAGCTGGAATATTCCCCGCATAAAACAATATTATCTATTATCGATAACGGCAGAGGTTATGATACCTCGGAGAAATATATAAGCTTGGGTATTACCAATATGAAAGACAGGGCTAGTCTGATAGGGGCTGAAATAAAAATAGACTCAGCTATCGGAAGAGGAACAGCGGTTTTTGTTGAATTATCAGCTTGAATTTGCCGCCCCGCCTGTTCTATCAGTTAGCATCAGGAATTCTGAACAATCCAACCTGAAATCAACACTGATGCCTCCTGGAAGACCCGGGTTTCTTAATCACTTAAAATAACCGGTTATTATCGAGCGACCAGCAAAATCATAGAACAGCAATAAGCTAAATTTGCTATATACCGGCCGGGTTTTCAAGATAAAATTGATTTAGGTGGAATATTTGGGAGGGATATCATGGAAGAGAAGACAACTTGTTTAAGCGGCGGAGATTTTATGAAAGACTGGAACCAGTGGAGACAGACGGTATATGAGGCCATACGAACTGCGCGGAGACTGGGAATGCCGGACCAGTTGATAACTGTAGCTTCAACCAAAGTGGGCGATTTTCTGAGTTCCCGGATTTGCGCCGAGACCCCGGAGGAAGCTTTAATCAAAGAACTGTGGGACGCAGCTGAACCGAATGAAAGGAAAGTATTAGGGAAGCTGCTATTCAAAATTATGGAAAAAGCACCGGCCGGCAGTAATATAAAATAAAGGGCTTGCTCTCCGGTAGAAAATGCTCCAGTTCGGTGCCTTCCGATCTCTCTGTATAGAGAGTTTTGACTTTGAAATTTGCCAATTATTTCCTTGAAAGATAGCTCCCCCGGTATTTAAATGCCGGGGGAGCCAGTTGCCGGGATACCGGTATTTTACATATTACTGTATGGCGTAGGATACCTGTACATTCAGGGTGATATCCATCTCACCGGGAGTAATGGGAGTGGTAGGTGCCGGTGCGCCGGCAGCCATATCATATTTAACCCCAGCTTCACGATAAATTATCGGGGGTACATTGGAATTTTCCACGACATAGGTGGGTCTGCCGAGGGTAACTCCGGCTAAATCGGCGATCTGCTGGGCCTTGGTTTTGGCATCCTGCATCGCCAGTTCTCGGACTTGAGCGTAATACTTCTCGGGATCATCCACGGAGAAATTTATTCCGTTGATACGGGTTAAATCTCCACCGGCGGCAGTCACATTATCAATAATGGTACCGATCTTGTCTAAAGTCCGGATTTTGGCGGTTACCATATTGCTGACGCGGTATCCGATAATCGTCTCCTGTTGTCCCTTATCATCCCACCGGGTAACCTGTTGTATGTTGAAATATTGAGTTTTAATATCCTTCTTGTCTACTCCATTTGAGGTCAAAGCGTTCATCACCTGGTCCATCGCATTAGCAGCCTGAGTTTGCGCTTCCGCAACTGTAGCCGCCTGAGCGGAAACTCCCAGATTGAGGGTTGCTATATCCGGAGTAACCGTTACCTTGCCTTCTCCGTTTACCCAAATACCCGTTTGCTGGTTGCCTACATTAACATTTATCGGCTGGCCGTTGGCTGCCGCTACGCCTCCGGTCGTACTGCACCCTGCCAGAAATGTAAGTACTAGCATTAAAACTATCCCTGCCGTTAAAAGTACCCTGGTTTTCATGTGCGTCTCCTTTTATATCTTTTCAATTTTTGCTTCTATTATTAATAACGAAATATTCAATGCCGGGTTAGCAGAGGCTTAAACTTTTCCTTAACTTAACTCATACCTATATTATATTAGGAATAGCCTGCATTGTGTTTTTGTTGCGTCTTGCGGATTCACCTGACAAATTTCATCCTGCCACGTTATTATTTTTAGAAAACTGGGCAGTATCAAAATACTATGGTGGACTGAATGCTTTAGCTGCATTATAGTGGGAGGTATTGATGGGACAGGAAAGAGGGTATGACTTTTCGAACGGATACCGGAAAAATAGCCAGGGCCAGCGAAAATGAAACATATCTGGCAGGCCTTTATGATGAATACTATGACAGGATTGCACGCTATGCTTTTGTCCGCATCGGGAATACTACCGATGCCGAAGATATTGCCAGTGAGGTTTTTCTCAAAGCACTCGACTCAATTGACCGGTACCAGGACCGCGGACTTCCTATGCAGGCATGGTTATTTAAGATCGCCCATAATCTCGTGGTCGATTATTTGCGAAATAAATCAAAAAAGAGCACCTTGCCGTTAGACACAATAGAGATAGCCGGGGAAACCGACCCCGTAGAGAGGGCGGAGATAAATCTTGAGATGGAAAGAGTCAATATGGCTATGCAGAGTTTAACTGAAGAACAGAGGGAAGTGGTAAGGTTGCGCTTTTTCGGCGGGCTGACTTCACGGGAAGTCGGGGAACTTCTGAACAAGAATGATGGAGCAGTTCGGGAGATGCAGCGGGCGGCGATGGAAAAACTCAGAAAGCTTATGAATGCATAAGCGGGAAGTACTGGAATGGCTGATGATTTTAATTTAATACTGGATAATTGCATAGACCGTCTCAATCGAGGTGAAAGCATGGAGAGCGTGCTCTCTGATTATCCGCAATACGCTCAACAGTTAGCCTCCCTGTTGCAGGTTATGCATAACACGCAGAAGGCTTATCGCTTCACGCCGTCTGTAGATGGCAAAAGAGATTCCCGAGTACGCTTTTACGCTGCCCTGGATCAGCGTCGAAAATCATCATTCTGGAAGAGACTGCTTTCACAGCCGGTCGCCTGGGCTGGTATGGCGGTAGTCCTGGCCGTTATTGTAATTATCGGTGTCGTCGGTGTGAGAACTACTCTCCCGTCGCAGCAGCCAATTTATGCGGTTCTGCCGGTAACGCCGTCTCCTGAAGGTAACTTCATATTTTTGGTCAGCGATGAGGTCAATGCTATTGATGAATTCAGCGAGCTGATGGTAACTATAGATAAGGTGAGCCTGCTGAAAAGCGGCGGCGAATCTTCTTTTGTGGAATTTACTCCGGAAACACGAGAATTTGATTTGTCCCTGTTGCCCGGCGAGAAAACCCGGGAATTATGGAGAGGGAATCTGCCTGAAGGCGAATACTCCCGGGTAGTAGTCTATGTTAGTAATGTATACGGAATACTGAAAGCCGATCAGAAGACCATCGAGATTAAACTTCCGAGTAATAAACTGCATATTTCGCACTCTTTTAGTGTGAGTAAAGGACATATCACCAGTTTCGTCTACGACTTGACTGTGGTACATGCCGGTAATGCTAATAACGGCGGTAAGTATCTACTTAAACCGCAGATCGGCGAGAGCGGTGCCACGCAGAAACCGGCAGAAGATAAGCCTGATAAGGGAAAAGCTGATATGGAAAAATCACCCGGGGATAAGCCGGAGCAGGGCAATCCGTCACATGACAAAAGTAACGGAAAGAAAGACATTAATTTACCTGACACAATATCACCTGCTCTCGTTATAAAATAATGAAAACATCAAATTTATTTTAGAAAGGAAGGTAGACTATGAAAAGCAAAGCATTATTACTGGTAACGGTTTTTGCCGTCCTATCATTGATGATGATAGGTTGCTCGGCGCCGTATTCGCTATCTGATGGAGGAGCCAGTACCGGCAGTATCCAGGTTAAAATCACGGATGCCCCCGCGGATGTCGAAGAGGTTAATGTTACTTTGACCGGCGTAAAAATTCATCCTGCCGGCGGACCGGATGAGGATATCGAGTTAGAAGCAGAATTGGAAGATGAACAAGAGTTAGACGAAGAGCAAAATGATGAGGATGGGGATTCCGATGGCGAGACATCCGGTACTCAGGCTGCGAATACCGGTAAAGGCCAGGATAAAGGACAGAAAGGGAACAAGGATCAGAAACAAATCCTGACCCAGGCAGAAGAGAATAAGCAAACTCAGGATAAGCCCGGGAAAAACAGTTCCTGGATAACTCTGGACCTGAGCGAAGAGCTCCAGGGTAATGATAATGGGGATATCATCTTTAATTTGCTGGATTTTCAGAATGAACTGGAGGCATTGCTGGCAAGCGGAGATGCGATACCTGCTGGGAAATATACTCAGCTCAGGCTGGAAGTTTCCGAAGTTTGGGTAAAAGAAAGCGGTAAAGATCCGGTCCAGGCCAAATTACCCAGCAATACCTTGAAACTGGTCCATCCCTTTGAGATCGTTGACGGCATGACCACCGAAATCGTTGTCGATTGGGATGCCGAGAAATCCCTTAACTTCACCGGTAACGGCCAGATAATCTGTAAACCCGTTATCAAGGTGAAGTCCGCCAAAGCTGTTGATGATGAGGATAAGGAAGAAGATACCCTTAAAATTACTCCTCAATTGCCTGTCGGCGTAGCCGGTGAGGACTATGAAGGTAAGCTGACTGCCGAAGGCGGTGAGAAGCCTTATACCTGGACCATTATCGACAATGATGAGGTTGAATGGTTGACTTTAGACGATGTTGTCGATGATGAGGACGATTTCGTCGGAGTCAGCGGCCAGCCGGATGAAGCGGGGGAGTTCACCTTTACCGTCAGGGTTGAAGATTCATCCGATCCGGGACAGGGCTTTGACAAGACCTTCACCATTAATGTACTGGATATAGCCCTGGAGCCGATCGAAGACACGGAAGAAGGTGAATACCAGGGGCAATTGAATGCCGAGGGCGGAGAAGGTAATTACAAATGGAGTATTGTCGAAGATGAGGATAATGACCCGGATGGTTTGTCAGTGGGTGAAAATGACGGTATAGTCAGTTTTACCTTCAATGAGCCCGGCGTATATACCTTCACCATTGAAGTAGAGGATGAGTCCGATCCGCCATTAGTCGCCGCCAGGACTTTCGCAGTTAATATCGAATAATACCGGGAAACATAAAGCCTTAACCTGAACCATACGGTTAAGTCTAAAGGAATAGATGCAAAGAAGAGAGGCGAATATTCGCCTCTCTTTTTTTATTGACTGGGAATAGCTCTTGGAAACAGGTCAGCTATTTGAGTGGCAAATAGAAAATTCAATTTGAACTGTATAGAAACGATAATTCTGTAGACGAATCGGCAACTTTCTGATAACCTGTGATTACAAAATTTCATTAACAGTAAACTGGGCTGTAATGTACGGCAGGAACCAGAATATTTGAGGTAACCTTCAGGATATCATGTTTAAAGAACTGGAAGAAATAAATACGCGTCCTGAACCATTTGAATTATATACCGCGAGTGACCTCTGGACTGATAAGCATACTTCAAAACAAATGCTTTCTTTCCATTTGAATGACGAAATAGATATCTCGTCACGCAATATTGCATTTATCGATAAATCAGTAGAATGGATATCCTCTCACTTCAAGATCGGCGCCGGGAAAAATGTTGCCGATTTCGGTTGCGGGCCGGGGCTATATACGACCAGGCTGGCCCAAAAGGGGGCAGCAATAACTGGTATAGACTTTTCAACAAGATCAATTCAATATGCGCGGGAATTAGCGGATAAGGAGAGATTGTCCATAAAGTATGTGATTCAGAATTATCTGGAGTTTGAAACAGACGATCGATATGACTTGATTCTGATGATTATGTGCGATTTCTGTGCCCTCAGTCCTTCTCAAAGAAACAGGATGCTGACCATATTCCACTCTTTGTTAAAGCCGGGCGGTTTCGTTCTTCTGGACGTTTTTTCTCTGAATGCATTTGAGCAGCGGAAAGAAACATCACTGTATGAACCCAACCTTCTTAACAGATTTTGGTCCCCCAATAAGTATTACGGATTTCTCAATACGTTTAAGTACGTGAGAGAAAAGGTGGTATTGGACAAATACACGATCATTGAAGCTAATCGTACCCGGATAATCTATAACTGGCTGCAATATTTTGATCCTTCAGAATTGGAAAGGGAATTAGCAGAGTCCAGGTTTAAGGTGCAGAGCTTATATGCAGATGTCGCCGGGTCACCATTTGACATAAATAATCCGGAGTTTGCGGTTGCCGCCTGGAGAGCGTAGTTCCAATCAACACATTGACAGGTCTTTGTTGTCGTGATATGTTATATGTATCTAACGTTATATAAACCTAACATGGAGCAGAGGCAGCATGATGAAGACAAAATTGATTCTGATAGCTTATGCCGTCATCAGTATACTGGGGCTGATGATGCTGCTTTCCAGAGAGAATGTGTATGTGGCGGGAGCACTGATATTCGGCTTCCTGCTGCTGGGGCATCGCGAATTATGGTCGCTCGCGAGATTCCGGCGGCTGCCTGTTATTGACGAGAGGGTGAAGAATAATCTTACCGGCGCGATGCGGCTTACCGGCACTTTTTTCTTTATCGCCAGTATCGTGCTGATACTGGTGATGAGGTTCAATGTTTTTCAGGATACGCCAACGGTTTATATCATCAGTGGTCAATTGGTTGTCGTAGGCATCGTCTATGTGGTCGGCTATCACTACTATGACCGGGTACGTCCCAATCTGGGAGGAAGGGCAGTACGCTGGCTGAAGATATTCATGGTAACCGCCGGGCTGTCCCTGAGCACCATCGCCCTGGCCATTGTCCTGCACAACATGGTCAGTGCCTGGTTCGGCTTCGAGGATGCTTTTTTCTTCATATTGGGATTACTGGTGTGTCCGGCAGTTTTGGCCGCCAGTTTGCTGGGGAGTCTCGCGGTGTATATCAAGGGACTGTGGACCAGTTTCTCCGAGGCCGAGTAGACATGAAAACACGGATGAAAGAATACCGCTCCCGCCTCGGCCTGACTCAGGAAAAGCTTGCGGAAATCGTGGGGGTACGCCGCGAGACCATCATCTTCCTTGAGAAAGGCAAGTATAATCCCTCTCTCAGGCTGGCCTATAAAATTGCCCGGGCACTTGAAGCCGGTATAGAAGATGTTTTTATCCTTAATGATGATTAGTTTTGCAGGTAAGTATGATTACGGGAGACGGAGATGAAAAAATCCAAAATCATATTTTTTGCTGTGCTTCTTGTATTGGTGATACTGCCTATCGGGGGTTGTGAAAATTTTACCGAATCGGATGAAATCAACTATGTACGATAAATATGTGACAGTTCTTAACCACTCTTTTCCGAAAGTGGATATATGGCTTCAAATTCTACCCTCTCTTCCTCCAGCAGTACCTTAAGCGGCTCATATTTAGCCCATTCAAACCGGATGGAAATACCGCAATCACTGGAAAATTCCCTGGGGGTAGGAACCAACTTAATTTTAACCCCGGCCTTTAACAGCAATTTCTCGGTCCTCATAACGCTGGAAGTGGTATGAAATAGAATGACGCCATACTGAATCATGACCGGGCTACCTCTTTAATCGCTTTCAGGGTTTTATCGATATCGTCCATGCTAGTGAATACCCCCGGCGAAAGCCGGACAGTACCTTCCGGGAACGAACCCAGGGTCTTATGGGCTGCCGGAGCGCAGTGTAAACCTACCCGGCTGAGAATGCCGAATTCCTCATCCAGTTTGAAACCAATATCGGAGACCCTCTTTCCGAATATAGTAAAAGAGACAATGGCGACTGAACTTTCAGCATTGCGTGTCCCGTACGATTTCACGCCGGGAATCACGGATAATCCTTCTATCAGAGCTTTTACCAACAGCCTGGTATGCTCTCTGATTGAGTCCAGACCCCGATCATTAATCCAGTCTAACCCGGCGCTGAGACCGGTAATACCCATCAGATTGGCAGTGCCGCTTTCGAATTTATCCGGTAAATCTTCGGGCTGCTCTTCTGATTCCGACCGGCTGCCGGTGCCGCCGAATACCAGCGGTTCAATCGATGAAATATCAAAACCCGGATTTATCACCAGCCCCCCGGTCCCGGTGGGACCCAGGAGTTCCTTGTGGCCGGTAAAAGCCAGCAAGTCTATCCCGGAACCCATCACATCTACTGGAATAGCCCCGGCCGATTGGGAAGCATCTACCAGTACCGGTACTCCCAGTTCATGGGCTTTGGCCGTAACTTCCGCTGTCGGCAAAATAGTCCCGGAAACGTTGCTGGCCTGAGTCATGACCACTAGTCTGGTGTGCGAAGTGATAAGTTGGGATAGCTCCCCTGTATCCAGAGTACCGTCGGTTGCACATTGAGCTATGTGGAGAATAACTCCCTGCTTTTCCAGGAAGCGTAAAGGCCGCATCACGGCATTATGCTCCATGGATGTTGTCACTACATGGTCTCCTGGCTTCAATATTCCTCTCAGAGCCAGGTTAATAGCCTGGGTGGCATTGGCCGTGAAGATTACCCGCAGCGGGTCCGGAACGTTGAAAAACTCGGCCGCCTTTTCCCGGCAATCATAGACCACTCTGGCAGAAGCTACCGATAAACTGTGTCCGGACCGGCCGGGGTTGCCCCCGGCTCGTTCCATAACATCCGATATTGCTTTAAGCACTTCCGGCGGCTTTGGCCAGCTCGTAGCCGCATTATCCAGGTAAATCATTTCTGCATCACAATTCTGTAACTGCCTTCAGTCTGGTCTTCCACGGTCACTGACCAGCCGGACTTCTTACCTAACCGGGATACATTATCCCTGGCAGTTCCGGAATCTACCAGGACTTCTACTGTTCCCTGGTTTATTTCATTAATTGCCTGACGCACCAGCATCACCGGCTGGGGGCATGATAGTCCCCGGGCGTCCACTGTCTTTATAGCTGCCATCTTTTTTCACTCCTGCTTTTACTACTTCTCGCATGGTTAAACCGATAATAATGCAGACCACGATTCCCACGATTACCGTCACTGGCCCAAATGCTGAAGGCCCCGAACCTGAACTGGCAATGGAAAAGTTATGAGCAAATCCGGCGCCCACGATCATCCCGGTAACAAACATGCCTGAATCGGCATCGCCTTCCCCGGCCAGAAATAGTTGCCTTCCCGGACACCCTCCGGCCAGAGTAAAGGCCAGACCGGCCAGCACCATACCGCCGAAATTCCACCATCCGTTAGTATGAGCAATCGGTTGGCCTGTGAACCCGGCCTGGAACTGACCCAGTATTAAATTGACGATAAAAGCCACCACTATCAAGGCCAGGACACCGTTGAGTAGATGGGAATCTTTAAGAAGGATAACATCCCGGAAAGCTCCCACGGTGCAGAAACGGCTGCGCTGGGCCAGAAAACCAATCGCTAACGCTACTACCAGAGAAATTATCCAGGGAGCATACTGGCTGCCGGGACCACTCGTAGAGAAGAAGATAGGACCGGTTGGGTTACCGCTGGCATCCCGCCCAAATTGAGGAGCAACCAATAAGAGTACTAAAAATACAATCATGATCAAGGGCATTACCCAGCCTACGGCTTTGGGTGCGGCATGGCTGCGGCCCAGGCTGAATCCCATCTTAAGAAACACTATCCCGAGTCCGATGCCGCCGATCAAACCCAGGATACCGAAAATAGCATTCCAGTCACCTCCAGCCAGTCTTAGATAAGCCCGCCAGGGGCAGCCCAAAAAGACCAGTGCGCCAAACATGGCGAACATCCCCAGGAGGAAACGGACCAGGGGAGCGGAACCTGTCCGGGGTTTAAACTCCCGGAAGACTAATGCGGCAGCCAGGGCTCCTAACACCAGACCGATTATTTCCGGGCGGATATACTGGACTACGCCTGCC
>JAQULX010000017.1 GCA_028718465.1 Dehalococcoidales bacterium
GTGTCTGTAGTTGCTCGTCATTCATATTAAGTCTCATGTCCCAATCATAAACGAGCTGTATCTACAGAGGCTCATCCTGTATTAGAAATCATTACCTCCTTCAGGCTCATCTTGTATTAGAAGAGACGGCAGAGTACAATCGTGACATATATTAGGCACTCTCCTTAACAGGCTCATTAATCGGTTTTAATGTGACATCTATAGTCGGAATTATGAAGTCATCCTTTTGCTTCTTTGTTGGTTTCCTTGGATGCAAGATAACCTGATAGTTGGTAGCAGGTCTTAACTTCTTATTCCTGACTACATCATTCCAGTCTTTAAATGGCACGGTTTTACTCATACATTGTGCTGGCGGTATATTCCCGATTGCTTCATTCTGTTTAAAGAAATTGTAGTTAATTAACCAGCCTTGGGTAAGTAGCTTTATAGACTCAATATCCTTATACCTATCGAACACCTTTGTTCTTTGTTCTAGGGTTTTATGAAAGCGTTCAATTTCAGCGGTAGATTCACCACTGGATATGGTTTTAAATGGACCACCTTGAACATGTTTGGTATACGTTCCAAATTCATCACCTACACCCACGATGTAAGATTTTAATTTATCGGTTACAACTATCTTGGGTTTTTTACCTGCTCTTATAGTGGCGTATCTCATTAATACTCTGGCATCTCTGCCACTTCTGCTGAATGAAACATGAGACGCTAAGAGATAATTGGTTTTAGGACAAATAATATCCCAGAAGTAAACATTCTTTCCTTTTAGCTTCATATAGGTTTCATCAGCTATCCAAACGTCTCCAACTTCAGGGTGAAAATCTTTGCATTGCTTAATGGCTTCTTTGGTAAATCGTTTTACCCAGTTCCAATAGTTAGTCTCACTCATGTCTAAATCGTGATCTTGTTTAAATTGTTGTTGAATAGCATCAAGGGACATACCGCCATAATACATACCCATCGCTGAAGCGATTTTACTAGCGTGTGTTTTCATCTTGGGTATTCTGGTCTTACACTCTAATGGAGTAGTTGGAGTTTGAGTTTCTATCGGTTTAGATGTTAAAACTTTACTACTACCAGTTAAGTAAGAATGACTTCCTGATTTCCCTAGATATCGGATATGTTTTTGAATAACCTTACCGCCAATATGGAGTGTTTCGACTTCATAGTCATACCAATTTCCTGACCCTGGCGGTATCTCTTTTGCTCTAATAAAACTCATATTCTACCTCACAATACTAATAATTTGTACGCAATCCTCTTATCCCAATACATCTCATTTTCTGATTTACCTATATGAAGTAGGATGGGTTTTAGTCTTTTTATTGAACTATCTAATCCAATCTGAATATCAAATACATATGTTCCCTCTTGCAATGGTACTAAGCTTGTTCCACGAATTATTACTGCTGAGTTGGTAGATTGTTGCCATTTTACTACTTTAGAGCTTGCTGTGAGCAAAGAAGATGGCAGACTTATCCTCTCAGATTTACTAGACAAAGAATAATTTATTTCAGGCATAAATTCGGTAACAACTTGTTTTGTTGAAACATTAAATATCTTTATAGCAAGGTATATATCTTGGGCAGACAATCTAGTAATTCTTATGAATTTAAGAAACCAATTATTTATGGGTATATTCATTAAATGGATTTTCATGGTTTTACCTTCACCAGTAGTATCGTCATCGTAAAAAGATAAACCAATTTTGGGTTGTCCAAAAATAAGTTGAAGGATAGGAGGCGTAGCCATTAGAAACGCCACCAGCCCGATAATAGCGAAAACCCATTGCCAGAATATAGACATATCTCTAACTCCCTATACTTTGCTCGGTTAAGAGCATTATATAGAGTGCCTAACCTTTTAACAAGAGTGTACTCTGCCTCTGAAGGATCTATTTGACAAAAGTTGTTAAATAATAGTACAATCAGTTTACCTTGCTATTGTGGGAGCTTGAGTTAATACATGTTTTTGATGAATTGGAACGCCAACCTGGTACTCGTACTTATTGCACCTGAAGTGCAAAGGGCTTGGCGTGTGTCCGGTACGAAATAAGTCGATTAAAAATTAATAACCCCGCACACCAGGCCCAGGAGATATCTCCTGGGTTTTTTATTGGTCAAAAGTTTTTATCACGCCGGGGGAGGCAGATGGTGGGGTGGGAAACAACTGGAATTCTTTGGATTTTGTATTTGGAACATGATTGACAATGAATAATCGCTATGTTATGTTTGGTGTTATACCGGATTCGACAAATATAGAGGGATAAACCGTCCTTTGGGGGGCGTTTGTTTTTTAAAAGGCACTTATAACGGGAGAAGCGAGAAAATGAAAAGTGATTCGATAAAAAAGGGAATTGAACGGGCGCCGCACCGGTCTCTGCTGTATGCCCTGGGATGCACCCGGCAGGAATTTGATAAACCATTTATCGGAATCATCAACAGCTTCAGCGAAATAGTCCCCGGCCATATGCATTTGAGAGAGATTTCGCAAGCCGTTAAAGATGGAGTCCGCAGCGCCGGGGGCGTCCCATTTGAAGTCAATACCATTGCTGTTTGCGATGGAATCGCCATGAATCATGCCGGCATGAAATACAGCCTGCCCAGTCGTGAACTGATCGCGGACTCGGTGGAAACAGTGGCTGAAGCCCATGCCTTTGATGCCCTGGTCTTTATTCCGAACTGCGATAAAATCATACCCGGAATGCTCATGGCGGCCTTGAGGCTCAACCTGCCGTCTATCTTCATCAGCGGCGGACCGATGATGGCCGGTAAACTATCGACGGAAAATGGTACCCGGATGGTCGATCTGAATTCCACATTTGAGGGAGTCGGCCAGGCCGTTGCCGGCAAGATATCGGAAGAAGAATTATCCCGGCTTGAGCAGGCTTCCTGTCCGGGCTGTGGAAGCTGTTCCGGAATGTATACCGCCAATACTATGAACTGCCTGACCGAAGCCATCGGCATGGGCCTGACCGGGAACGGCACTATACCTGCCGTAGACATCCGGCGCAAGAGACTGGCCAAGAGTGCCGGGCAGCAGATCATCGCCATATTAAAGAATAGTATCCGTCCAAGGGACATTATTACCTGGGAGTCGATACAGAACGCTCTCACGGTGGATATGGCTCTGGGCGGCAGCACGAATTCAATTTTGCATTTTACGGCGATTGCCCATGAGGCGGGCTTTCAGTTCCCTTTACGAAATGTGAATGAGATCAGCGAAAAAACGCCTTATATTTGCAAGCTCAGCCCGGCCGGCGTACACCATATCGAAGACCTGGACCGCGCCAGCGGCATCCCGGCTGTTATGAAACAGATTGAGAAGCTGCTCAATACCGGCGTAAAGACCGTGACCGGGGAGACCATCGGCGAGATCATATCTCCGGTCCAGGTGACGGATAAGGACGTAATACGGTCTATCGATACGGCTTATTCCCAGAAAGGCGGTACCGCCATACTGTTCGGCAATCTGGCTCCTGAAGGAGCGGTCGTCAAGCGGGCAGCAGTGGTCCCTGAAATGATGGTACACACCGGCCCGGCGCGAGTATTTGATTCTGAAGAGGATGCTTTTAAGGGAATTATGGCGGGATCTATCAAGCCGGGTGATGTGGTGATAATCCGTTACGAGGGGCCCAGAGGCGGTCCCGGGATGCGGGAAATGCTGACTCCGACTTCCATTATTGCCGGAATGGGCCTGGATAAACAGGTGGCCTTAATTACTGACGGCCGTTTTTCCGGCGCTACCCGCGGCTCCTCTATCGGTCATGTTTCTCCTGAAGCGGCCAGCCGGGGGCCTATTGCCGCGGTCAGAGAAGGCGACATTATCAGGATAGATATTCCCAATTATAAACTGGAAGTCGAATTGAGCGAACAAGAAATAACGGAGCGCCTGGCTGATGTACCCGAGTTCAAGTCCAGGGTGCAGTCCGGCTATCTGAAAAGGTATGTCGAGAAGGTTACCTCGGCCAGTACGGGGGCAGTCTTCCGGGAGTAAATCGTTATGAGAATGTCACAGTTCAATAGCGGACCGGAAGCCGTCCGGTCCGCTGCAAAGCATGAGGGGGCTAACGGTTGTATGGAATTAACAGGCGCACAAATTTTATGTGAATGTCTTATCAAAGAAGGAGTCGAGGTAATTTTCGGCTTTCCAGGGGGGAAGGTCATCCCGTTATATGACACGTTGATGCAGTATCCTTCTTTACGTCATATACTGGTGAGGCATGAGCAGGCGGCTGCTCACGCGGCTGACGGCTATGCCCGGGTAACCGGAAAAGTAGGCGTTTGCCTGGCCACGTCAGGTCCGGGAGCTACCAATCTGGTAACCGGCATCGCCAACGCCCATCTGGACTCAGTTCCTATTATTGCTATTACCGGGCAGGTGGAAAGGTCTGTTATCGGCAAAGACGCCTTTCAGGAAGTTGACATAACCGGTATTACTTTACCCATTACCAAGCATAATTTCCTGGTGCGCGAAGCGGCCCATTTGCCTCGTATCATAAAGGAAGCTTTCTATATGGCTACAACCGGCCGTCCAGGGCCGATGCTCATCGATATCCCGGTGGATGTGTTTACCGAAAAAACGGAATTTTCCTATCCGGACTATGTGCATTTGCCGGGTTATAGTCCGACTTATGAAGGCCATCCCACTCAGATCAAGAAAGCGGCTCAGGCTATTGAGGAGGCTGAAAAGCCGCTGATAATAGCCGGAAGGGGAGTGATCATATCCGGAGCTTATGACGAGCTGAGGCAACTGGCAGAGACTGCCCAGATTCCGGTTGTTACAACTTTTTTGGGCATCGGCGCTTTCCCTGAATCCCACGTTTTAAGCTACGGGATGCTGGGTATGCATGGTATGGCTTATGCTAACATGGCGGTCTGCGAATCCGATCTGATCATCGCGGTCGGGATGCGGTTCGATGACCGGGCCACGGCGCGGGTCGATTCCTTTGCCCCGAAAGCCAGGGTTATTCATATTGATATCGATCCTGCGGAAATTGGCAAGAATGTCCGCGTGGATATACCTATTGTTGGAGATGTGAAAAGAGTTTTAGTCCCTTTGAACAAGCAGTTGCATTCCGGAGATCACGTTGAGTGGCTGAACCGGCTGGACGGCTGGCGAAAAGATCATCCCATGGTCACTTCCAGGATCAAGAACTCTTCTAGGCTTCTGCCGCAGTATGTTATGCGGAAGATATATGAGGCCACTAAAGGCGAAGCGGTTATCGTTACCGGCGTAGGACAGCATCAGATGTGGGCGGCCCAGCATTACTGGTACGATAAACCCAATACCTTTATTTCATCCGGCGGTCTGGGCACGATGGGCTTTGAATTGCCCGCGGCTATGGGCGCTAAGGTCGGTGTTCCCGATAAGACTGTCTGGTGTATCGCCGGAGACGGCGGTTTTCAGATGACTTTGCAGGAGCTGGCCACTCTGGTCCAGGACAGAATTTCTATCAAGATTGCCATCATGAATAACGGCTATCTGGGCATGGTCCGCCAGTGGCAGGAGCTATTCTGGAAGAAACACTACATGGCTACGCCGTTGACCTGTCCGGATTTTGTAAAACTGGCTGAGGCTTATGGTATTCCAGGTTTACAGGTAACCGCTAAGGATCAAGTGATTCCGGCAATCGAACAGGCAATGAAGTATGATGGGACTTTCCTGCTGAATTTTGTTGTTGAACCGGAGGAGAACGTATATCCTATGGTGCCCCCGGGCGAGTCTCTGTCTACTGTTCTGGAGGAGCCCAGAATTGAGGAGGTGGTATGGCCGAAACAAAACACACCGTAGTAGCTCTGGTACAGGATAAACCGGGGGTATTGAACCGTATGGTCAGCCTTTTCCGCAGACGCGGTTTCAATATCTCCAGTATTGCGGTAGGTCCCAGTGAGATGCCAGGATTTTCCCGTATTACCGTAGTAATCGACGGTTCACCCCTGATTGTAGAGCAGGTCCGGAAGCAGTTGCTGGGTAAAGTAGTCGAAACCGTAAAAGTGACCGATATTTCCGGTGAGGATATCGTGATCCGTGAGCTGGCTTTAATCAAAGTGAAAGCGCCATCCGGCAGCCGGAGTGAGATCATACAAATCGTCGATATTTTCCGGGCAGATATCGTGGACGTTTCTCAGGAGTCTTTGACAATCCAGATAACCGGTGATGAAGACAAGATAGAATCCCTTATGGATCTGCTGCGTCCCTTCGGCATTAAAGAAATCGCCAGGACCGGACGGATCGCTATGGTCCGCGGCGGATCGGGGTCTGAAGATGAGAAGCCGTAGAGATTGTTTTCCGGAAGGGAAACGGCTGGAGTTGTACCTGATATAGAATCAAGCTGGCTAAAATATTATTGGGCTGGCTGTATCCAATGATAAGGAGGAAAAATCATTAATGGCCACAATTTACTATGATAAGGATGCCAATCTGAAAATCCTGGAGGGAAAAGTCATTGGTATAATCGGTTATGGCAGCCAGGGTCACGCTCATGCCCTGAATTTGCGCGATAGCGGATGCAGTGTGATTGTTTCTGATGCCGAAGGGTCTCAGGGCTGGAAAGACGCTAAAAAAGCCAAATTTACCGTCGTGCCGGCCGCCGATCTAGCCAAGCAGGCGGATATTATCGTCATGCTGGTGCCGGATGCAATCCAAAAGGACGTCTATCATGAGTCTGTCGAGAAAAACTTGAAATCCGGAAAGATGCTCATGTTTGCCCACGGCTTCAATATCCATTACGGACAGATCGTTCCTCCCAAAGAGGTGGATGTTACTATGATAGCTCCCAAATCTCCCGGTCATATGGTCCGCCAGGTATTTACCGAAGGTTCCGGAGCTCCGGCGTTGATTGCTGTGGAGCAGGATGCTTCCGGTAAAGCCAGGGATATCGCTCTGGCTTATGCTAAAGGCCTGGGATCCGCCCGTGCTGGAGTCCTTGAGACCACCTTCGCAGAAGAAACGGAAACAGACCTTTTCGGCGAGCAAGCGGTCCTGTGCGGCGGTGTTTCCGAGCTGATCAAGGCCGGGTTTGAGACGCTGGTGATGGCCGGCTATCAACCGGAGATCGCCTATTTCGAATGCCTTCATGAGTTGAAGCTTATTGTGGACCTTATCTATAAGGGCGGTCTGAACTGGATGCGCTTCTCCATCAGCGATACTGCTGAATACGGAGATTATACTCGCGGTCCGCGGGTGATTAATGAAGATGTCCGCGCCGAAATGGAAGAGATTCTGGCCGAGATTCAGGACGGACGCTTCGCCAGAGAATGGATCCTGGAAAACCAGGCCGGCCGGCCGGTCTTCAATGCCGCCAGACGGCAGGAACAGGAACACCTGATCGAGGATGTCGGCAAGGAACTTCGTTCCATGATGTCCTGGTTGAAAGAGGCGAAAAAATAACCTGATATCTTCCCTCTCCCCTCGCGGGAGAGGGGCATGGTGATGGGGAAACAAAGGGATATGTTTTATGGATAAAGTAATAATATTTGATACGACGCTAAGAGATGGAGAACAGGCGGCCGGGGGTTCCCTGAACATCCAGGAGAAGCTGGAAATTGCCAAACAATTGGAAAAGCTGAAAGTAGATGTTATTGAATCCGGTTTCCCGATAAGCTCTCCGGGTGATTTTGAAGCCGTGAAGTTGATTTCCGAACAGGTGCGCACTCCGATAATTTGCGCTTTGTCTCATGCTAATCCTCAGGCGGTCGATCGAGCCTGGGAGGCTGTCAAGTATGCCGCCCGCCCGAGGATTCATATCTTCCTTTCTTCTTCCGACATTCACCTGATGCATCAATTGAAGAAGAGCCGGGACCAAATTCTGGAAAGTGCCCGGGCTATGGTTGCCAGGGCTAAAAAGTACACCGATGATATTGAGTTTTCACCCATGGATGCCAGCCGCACCAATCCCGAGTTTATGTATCAAATCCTGACGGCGGTAATCGAAGCCGGGGCCACCACCCTCAATATTCCGGATACGGTCGGCTATGCCATCCCTGAAGAGTGGGGAGAGCGTATTGACGGCATTTTTAAAAACGTCCCCAATATCGACCGGGCGATTGTTAGCGTGCACTGCCATAACGACCTGGGGCTGGCGGTAGCCAACAGTCTGGAGGCGGTGCGCCGTGGCGCCCGCCAGGTGGAATGCACTATCAACGGCATCGGAGAGCGGGCCGGCAATGCCTCGATGGAAGAGATCGTCATGGCTATACGGACCCGGAAGGACTTTTTCAATCTGAGCACCGGCATCGAGACTACTCAGATTTACAGCACCAGCCGCCTGGTAAGCGAAAAGACCGGTTTTCTGGTACAGCCGAACAAAGCGATTGTGGGGGCCAACGCCTTCCGTCACCAGTCTGGCATTCATCAGGACGGCGTTATCAAGCTGCCAATTACATACGAGATAATGGACCCCAAGGATGTGGGTATTAGCGCCAGCAGCCTGGTACTGGGCAAACTAAGCGGCCGTCACGCTTTTAAGGAAAGATTGGCGGAACTGGGTTATAGTCTGGATGAAGAAGACCTGAACCGGGCTTTCCAGGCTTTCAAGGATCTGGCTGACAAGAAAAAAGAGGTTACCGATAAAGACATCGAATCGGTCGTTGCCCAGCAAAAGCGGACTGTATCCGAAGTATATCATCTGGAGATGGTCCAGGTTTCCTGTGGCAACGGGATGCCCACAGCCGCGGTTAGATTGACCGGTCCGGATGGAAAAAGTCTGGCCGATGCTTCTCTGGGGACTGGTCCGGTAGATGCAGTCTATAAAGCCATTAACCGGATTGTATGTGTGCCTAACAGGCTGACCGAGTTCAGCGTAAAATCCGTTACCGAAGGAATCGATGCTCAGGGCGAAGTGTTGATCAGGGTTGAAAGCGACGGTGTGACCTATACTGGCCGCGGCGCCGATACGGATATTATCATTGCCAGCGCCAGGGCTTACATGAATGCTCTCAACCGACTTTTATTTGCCAATAAAGCCGCTGCGGAGCGAAGCAGCGTAAAGGGGAGCGATGCCTGATGCCTCCGGAATTAGAAATGTCCCTGCGCCTCCTCCTGGCGGCAGCCCTGGGAGCGGCGATCGGCATTCAACGTGAAATAATCGGTAAACCGGCGGGTTTGCGTACCCATATGCTGATTGCGATCGGCGCTGCCATGTTTACCGTGATTTCCATATATGGGTTTTTTGGTGCGGTTGATCCTTCCAGGGTGGCTGCGGGGGTAGTAGCCGGGGTTGGGTTTTTAGGGGCAGGAGCAATTATATTTCGCTCTCAGGAAGGCTATGTCACCGGCCTTACTACGGCCGCTACTATTTGGGTGACGGCAGGTATAGGTATGGCGGCGGGAAGCGGCCTGTATATCGCTTCGGCGGTTGTCACCGCTCTGGCGCTGGCAGTTTTATTTATACCTCATATCAAGTGAAGGGGACAAATGTTTGCAGAGATAAGGCCAGAGTATGGTGCCTGCCATAATATTAAAGCGGTGACCCTTCCAGGACAACAGAAAAGGAATACAGGCTGCATGAAAAGCAGATTCGACTTTCTACCGGAGGATGGTTTATACAGATGATGACTATAGCTGAAAAGATACTGGCAGCACACGCGGGAAAAACGAAGGTCAGCGCCGGCGAATTTATAAACTGTAAGGTTGATATGGTGCTGTCCAATGATGTTACAGCACCTATCGCTATACGGGAATTTCGAAAGCTCGGGGTGAAGGTGTTCGATCCCCGGAAAGTGGTCATGGTTCCCGACCATTTTGTGCCGAACAAGGATATCAACTCTGCAGAACAGGCCAAACTGATGCGGGAATTCGCCCGTGAGCAGGGCATTGTTTATTTCGATATCGGAGAGACCGGTATTGAGCATGTCCTGCTGCCGGAGAAAGGTCTGGTCTTGCCCGGAGATGTCGTGGTAGGCGCTGATTCCCATACCTGCACTTACGGTGCGGTAGGAGCTTTTGCTACCGGTATGGGCTCCACTGATATCGCCATGGCGATGGCCACCGGAGATGTCTGGATGAAAGTGCCTCCGACTATTAAGTTCGTTTTTAGCGGCAATTTGAAAAAATGGGTGAGCGGCAAGGACCTGATTCTTTATACTATCGGTCAGATCGGGGTGGACGGAGCGCTGTATGCCTCGATGGAATTCTCCGGAGAAGCCATCGAGGCTTTACCCATGAGCGGCCGCTTCACTATAGCCAATATGGCTATTGAAGCCGGAGCCAAGGCCGGTCTATTTAAAGTTGACGCCAAAACACTGGAGTATGTTAAGCCCCGGGCCCGTCGGCAATATACGGCATATGAACCGGACGAAGGCGCGGAATACGCCCAGGTATTTGACTGGGACGCCTCGCAGATCGAACCCCAGGTTGCTGCTCCGCATCTTCCCTCTAACGTAAAGCCGGTCAGCCATTTCAACCAGGTCGAGATCGATCAGTCGGTTATTGGAAGCTGCACTAACGGCCGGCTGGATGACTTGCAGGTGGCGGCGGCCATATTGAAAGGAAAAAAGGTGAATCCCCGTGTCCGCTGCATCGTCCTGCCCGGTACCCAGGAAATCTACCTTGAGGCCATGAGGCAGGGTCTGCTGGAAATATTTGTTAAGGCTGGAGCCGCTGTCAGCACGCCTACCTGCGGCCCCTGTCTGGGCGGCCATATGGGAGTCCTGGCAGCCGGTGAAAAGGCTGTTTCCACGACTAATCGCAACTTTGTTGGGCGGATGGGAAGCCCCAAGTCTGAGGTCTATTTGGCTAATCCCGCCGTAGCCGCGGCCAGCGCTATTGCCGGACGAATCGTCTCGCCGGAGGACATTTAATGAAACTGGGTATCGTGGTCTATTCTAATGACCCTGAGACAGTTTGGAATGCCTTTCGCCTGGCCAATTTTTCCCTTCAATTTGGTGACCTGGTGAAGATGTTTATGATCGGCAGGGGCGTGGAATTTGAATCAATCGGGAATACCCGGTTTAATATCAGTGAGCAGGTAGAAAGCTATCTGGCGGACAAGGGCCCGGTCTATGTTTGCGGGACCTGTTTGCAGATGCGCAAGATGGAGCCGTCCGGGCTGTATAATGTAGCTACCTTAAAAGATTTACGGGAGATCATCGCCGAAAGCGAAAAAGTAGTTAGCTTCTAGGCAAGAGTATATCGAAAAGAAGAATCAGGCCATAAGGAGATAAGTATGGTACTCAAAGGTCAGGCCCATAAATATGGCGCCAATGTCGATACGGATGTGATTATCCCGGCTCGCTATCTGAACGTATCGGAGCCGTCGGAATTAGCCATGCACTGTATGGAAGATATTGATCCCGAATTTGTCAAAAAGATGAAAAATGGGGACATCATTGTTGCCGGCGCCAACTTCGGCTGCGGCTCCTCCCGTGAACATGCTCCGCTGTCTATCAAATCAGCAGGCGTGTCCTGTGTTATTGCCAGCAGCTTCGCTCGCATTTTTTTTCGCAACGCTATCAACATCGGTCTTCCGCTTCTGGAATGCGCTGAGTGTGTGGAAAAAATCAAAAGCGGCGATACACTGGAGGTTGACCTCTCCAGCGGTAAAATAGTAAATTTATCCAGTGGTCAGGTTTTCACCGCCAAACCTTATCCGGAATTTATGGCAGAGCTTATTAATGCCGGCGGTCTGGTTGAATATACCAGGAATAGATTAGCGAAAAGGAGTATTTAAGTTGAAATTCAAACTCGCAGTATTGCCCGGTGACGGCATCGGTCCAGATGTTATGAAAGAGGGCATAAAAGTTCTCGAAACAGTGGGAAAGAAATTCGGACACAGCTTCGAGCTAACCAGCGGTCTCATCGGCGGAGTCGCTATTGCTGCTGAAGGGACGGCTTTATCGGAAGATACTTTAAAGATGTGCAGCACGAAAGATGCCGTGCTGTTTGGCGCGGTAGGCGATCCAAGGTATGATGATCCTCAGGGAAAAGTCAGGCCGGAGGACGGTATCCTGGACATTCGTAAGGGATTGGGCCTGTTTGCTAATTTGCGCCCGGTGAAATTATTCCCGCATCTGATCGATTCTACCCCCATTAAGCCGGAAATCGTTAAGGGTACCGACTTCATGGTTGTCCGTGAGCTGACCGGAGGCCTTTATTTCGGCCGCCCGAAACGGCAGTGGACGACCACCCGCGGCCGCCGGGCAGTGGACACGATGGCTTATTCCGAAGTTGAGATCGAGAGGATTGTCCGTGTCGGCTTTGAGATGGCGCGTAAACGCCGCAAGAAGTTGACCTCCGTAGATAAAGCCAATGTGCTTCAGTCATCCCGCCTCTGGCGGCAGGTCACGTCCGAAGTAGCCAGGGACTACCCGGATATCGCGCTTGACAACATGCTTATCGATACCTGTTCCATGCGGTTTATCCAAAATCCGACCTACTTTGATGTGGTGGTAACCGAGAATACGTTTGGCGATATCATCACCGATGAGGCTTCCACACTGACCGGGTCCATGGGTATGATGCCGTCTGCCAGTATTGCCGGGGTTCCCAGAGCCGGGGCGCGGACAATGGGTCTGTATGAGCCCATCCACGGCAGTGCTCCCAAGTACGCCGGGCTGAATAAGACTAACCCTATTGCCACCATTCTGAGTGTGGCGATGATGATGCGCTATTCCCTGGCACTTGATAAAGAAGCCCAGATAATTGAAGATGCCGTTAATGACGTTCTGGATGACGGCACTCGTACCTATGATATTATGGCCGAGGGCTGCACCCTGGTAGGAACGAGAGAGATGGGCGACGCAATCACTAACAGGATCAAGGACCTGGCTTGAGTTTAAGTTTATTGAGGTTATACGATGGCTCGCATTCTGATATACGATACCACTCTTAGGGACGGGTCCCAGCGGGAAGGGATCTCTTTTTCCGTGGTGGATAAGGTCCATATCGCTCAGAAGCTGGATGAATTGGGGATTCACTACATTGAGGGAGGCTGGCCTGGCTCTAATCCCAAGGATGCCGAGTTTTTTGCACAGGCCAGACAGCTCAAACTGAATAACGCAAAGATCGTCGCTTTTGGCTCTACCCGCCGTCCCGGGATCAGGGCTGAAACCGATGCCAATCTATCGGCGCTGGTAGAAAGCGGTATGTCCGTAGCTACCCTGGTGGCCAAGAACTCGATCCAGCAGGTGAAGCAGGTGCTGGAGACCACGCCGGAAGAGAACCTGCTTATGATCGCCGATTCCATCCGTTTTCTGCGGGAAAAAGGCCTTACCGTGTTTTATGATGCCGAACACTTCTTTGACGGCTTTAAAACCGATAGAGACTATGCCCTGCGCTGTCTGTCTATGGCCGCTGAATCCGGAGCTGAATCCCTGATTCTCTGTGATACCAATGGCGGCGCTTTGCCTGAAGAAATAACAGAAGGAGTTCAAGCTGCCTGTCGGGTTTCATCTGTGCCGGTGGCTATCCATGCTCATAATGACAGCGGGCTGGCGATAGCCAATTCTCTGGCGGCCGTGAGGGCCGGAGCCACTCAGGTCCAGGGTACTATTAACGGCTACGGCGAACGCTGCGGCAACGCCAATCTCTGCGTTATCATACCGAACCTGATGCTGAAGATGGAAGAGGAATGCCTTTCCAGCGAGCAACTGTCCAGGCTGACCGAGGTATCCCGCTTTGTGAGTGAAGTGGCTAATCTTATACATGATCCCTTCATGCCTTATGTTGGGGCCAGTGCTTTCAGCCATAAAGGCGGCTTCCATGTCTCCGGTATGAGCAAATGGAAACAGAGCTATCAGCACGTCGATCCGGTTAAGGTCGGCAACCAGTTCCGGGTTACGGTGTCTGAGTTATCGGGGAAGCAAAACATTATCCTCAAATCCAAAGAACTGGGGCTGGAACTGGCCGGTGATGGAAAAGATGTCCAGAGGTTGCTGGAACAGGTCAAAAAGCTCGAAAGCCAGGGTTTTCAATATGATCAGGCCGAGGCTTCTTTCGAGCTGCTTATCCGCCGTGCCAGGCCGGACTATCAACCGCCGTTCAAGCTGGTGGATTTTATGCTGGTAGTGGAAAAAAGGCGCCGGCCTCCGTCTTACAATAATGGCGAAGACATACTTTCAGAGGCCGTGGTGAAAGTCACTGTTGGTGATGAAACGATCCATACCGCTGCTGAAGGCAACGGCCCGGTAAATGCTCTGGATGCCGCCTTGCGCAAGGCTTTGCTCCAGTTCTATCCCGATCTTTCTCATGTGAAACTGGTAGACTATAAGGTCCGTATCCTGGAGGAGAGCGTGGGCACCGGTTCGCAGGTCAGGGTGCTTATCGAGTCCAGCGATGGTGAGAACGAATGGCGGACGGTGGGAAGTTCGACCAATATCATAGAAGCCAGCTGGTTAGCTTTGGCCGACAGCCTGGAATTCTGGCTGATTAAGAACCACAGGTCGGCTTAGACCTCGATCTGCTCAGGACCGGTTTCAGGAAGTGAAAGCGATCACCGGAAAAGTCGGAATGGATTTCCGGCTTCTATAAGGTGTATTATTCAAATAATAGTCGGGCATAGTTTAACAAAAGAAGGTGAAAAGAGATGGATTTCGGATTCACCCCCTGGGAAGAGGCTTTCCGCAAGGAAGTCGTTAAGTTCATTCAGGATGAGTTCCCGCCGGAGTTAAGATGGAAATTCGCCTGTTCCTTCTCTCCCGCTTCGCTCAGCCATGAAGGCGAGGAGTGGGAGTTTGTTGAATCAATGCGCCGTAAAATTGCCGCAAAAGGATGGCTGATTCTGAGCTGGCCGGAGGAGTACGGCGGTCAGAATGACCCTGTCCTGCAAAATATCGTTTTTGAAGAGTTATTGGGTTACAATTGCCCGGGTATTGACCATATAGGCGTCACCTTTTTTGCTCCCACTCTTTTGCGCTTTGGTAGCGAGGAGCAGAAGAAAAAGTACCTGCCCGGCATCGCCCGGGGAGAAACCCGCTGGTGTGAGTTGCTCAGTGAGCCGGACAATGGATCAGACCTGGCGGGCTTGAAAACGATGGCCGTTCAGGACGGTGACCACTATATTATCAACGGACAGAAGACCTGGACCAGCGGCGCTCATAAAGCTGATATGGGGTTTATCCTGGTCCGCACCGACCCCGGTCTGGCCAGGCATAAAGGTCTGAGCTACTTCCTGCTTGATATGAAAACTCCGGGCATCAGTGTGAGGCCTTTGATCAATATGGTGGGTGAGCATGACTTTAATGAGGTCTTCCTGGATAATGTCCGTGTACCGGCTGCCAATATGGTAGGCGGACCTAACAAGGGCTGGTATGTCACTATGATGACCCTGGACTTCGAGCGTTACTCTCATATGCTGTACCCTTCGGTACGGGGCTATCTGGAACGTCTGGCGGAGTATGCGCAGCAGAACGGGATGCCGCTTGACCAGAGCCAGAGAAGACGCTGGTCCCAGCTATTGGCCGAATGTGAAATGGCCCGGCTGATCCATTACCGCGCCATGGAGTTCGTCGCTAAAGGCGCTCCCTCTACTTATGAGGTGGCTATAGACAAGATGTTCAACTGCGAGTTGGCCCAGAGGGCTGCTGAGTTCGCTATTGAAGTCCTGGGGCCCTGCGGCGGGCTGCGCAAGGGTTCAAAATATGCTCCTTTTAACGGATGGCCTTCTTTCTACTATCTCGATACCCCGTGCTATACCATGATGGGCGGGACTTCCGAAATAGACCGCAATGTGATTGCTATCCAGGGCTTGGGGTTGCCCAATGCCTGATTCAGGTATTTTAAAGGGGGGAGTTTCTGTATGGATTTTTCTTTGACTGAAATGCAGAAAATGCTGCGTACCTCATCCCGGGACTTTTTAAAGGAATGCGTGCCCGGAAAGCTGGTCCGGGAGATGGAGAAAGACGATCAGGGATTTACTCCCGAGTTGTGGAGTAAGATGGCAGAAATGGGCTGGATGGGCCTGGTCGTCCCGGAACAGTATGGCGGGGCTGGAGGAAGCTTCTCTGACCTGATTGTGGTACTGGAGGAGATGGGGCGGGTCTGCTTGCCCGGGCCTTTTTTCTCGACAGTGATACTGGGAGGACTGGCCGTCCTGGAAGCGGGGACTGAAGAACAAAA
>JAQULX010000018.1 GCA_028718465.1 Dehalococcoidales bacterium
TGTGGCCTTCACAGGTGCTGATTGTGCTGTGGATAAAGAGTGGCTTAAGGAAATGCTGTTCGGAATCAATGAGAAAGAGGCAGTTGCAGTAGGTGGGAACCAGCGGCTACCCCAAAACGCTACCTCTTTCGAAAAAGAGGTGCATGAGTTCCTTGGAACAATGTGTTTCGTAGCCGAATATATGAAAAACGCTAAAGAGCTTAAACAGGTAAAACACAACGCCTCTTGCAACTCCATGTACAAAAAAAGCGTGATTGACGAAGTAGGTGGCTTTGATGAAACACTATGGCCCGGCGAAGATGTCGACCTTGACCATAGAATCAACAGCAAAGGCTATTCCATTATATATAATCCTAAATCCCTTGTTACACACCACCGTCCCAAGAATTTAAAGGATTTCTTTAATATGATGAAGCGCTATGGATGGTGCCAAGCTTTCTTGCTTAGGAAGCATGGTTTCTTTAGAGCGCCACAATATGTCCCTTTTCTGGAGATTCTATTTCTTGCCGGCTGGCTATGGTTGTTAGTCACCAGCCTATACTGGGGTATCGGTCTAGCTATAGGACTTATTGCAGGTGCAGTTATATGGTTTGTCTTCAAAGGTACTTTAAGCAGTTTTAAGCTGTTTGTGGTCGCGCTGGTTGCCTGGAACTTAGGTTTTGCAAGTTATATAGCAAGAAGAAGCGATATAATCACTGGATCCCAAAGAAAAGCATAAGAAAGTTAGTTAGGGAATAATCTCTGGAATAAGATGGAAATCCATGGGGAATTAGCTTGATGAAAATAGGAAACTTCTCCAGCCTATATCCATATCCACAGTCTTTTACAGATTCGGATTTTTATAAGCGATATCCAATTGGCGGAGCGGAGAATTGGGCATACTATTCTGCAAGAGAGATGGCAAAACTGGGGCATGAGGTTTTTGTATTCACTGCTTCTGTGGATTCAAGAAACCATGTTGAAGAAGAGGATGGCATCAATATATATCGTTTCGGTACAAAATTCAAAATAGGCAAAGCTCCTTTTTCGTGCGATTTATTTACCCAATCTTTAAAACACGACGTTGACGTTATCGATATACACTTTAGTACACCCCCAGGTATTCTTGCAGGATGGTCTTATGCGAGGAGAAAAAACAAACCATATATCGTTTCTTATCATGGTGAGATACTACCGAATTACGGGAATGTAATTCGCAGGATAGGATTGACATTGTTCGACAGATATGTTGTCGATAAGGTCTTGTCCGACTCGACGCTTATAATTGCGCGTTCAAAACAGTATATCAATTTATCAAAGTTTCTACAGAGTCACCAAGAAAAGACAGAGGTTTTGCCTTATGCAATTCATACAGAAAGATGCCAAGCCTTATGCTCTAAAGAGGAATGCAGAGAGAAACTATCATTGCCCAAGGACAGTAAAATAATCTTATTTATCGGGGTATTAATCAACTATAAAAGCCCTGACCTTCTCATACAAGCAATGCCCTCTATTATTAAGGCAAATCCTGATGCTAAGCTGGTGATAGTTGGCGATGGTCCCCTGCGTGGAGATTTACAACACCTAGCCGGGGACCTTCATATAGCTCAGGCAATCAAGCTCGTAGGTGCCGTTCCCCCCAACTTAACGCCGCTCTACTATGGTGCTGCAGATATATTTTGTTTGCCTTCTACAGGAAGAACCGAGTCATTTGGCATTGTTCTCCTTGAAGCAGCTGCCGCCGGGTTACCAATTGTGGTCAGTTCGCTGGATACTTTCCGCGCTTTTATACGTGATGGATATAATGGGCTCATAGCACAGATGGGAGATACAGATTCCTTGGCAAGGGTTATAAATCATCTCTTGGCAGACCAAGAATTAAGGCGAAAGCTGGGGGCAAATGCCAAGGAACGAGTGAAGGAATATTCATGGGAAAATATAGCTAAAAAGGTTGAGAATATTTACCTTCGAGTTTTAGAAAAAGATTAGCCCTTGAGTTCAATTATGAAAATAATACATGTAGTAGCTACATATCCACCTCAACTCGGGGGTATGGAAAGCGCGGTTAAAGAACTGGCGGAAAGAACAGCCAGAAAAGGGCATGACGTTACTGTTATAACATCTAGTTTCAGAGGAAATAAAAAAACAGAAGATGTCTATGTAAAAGTACTGCGCCTTTGGTCAATCAGAATACCGGGGATTCCAGTTATTATTCCGACATTACCCCTCATACTATTTAAGCTGATAAACCGAGATACGATAGTGCACATACACTACCTCTTAAATCCTTCTATAGACATAGCAATTGGGATAGCTATATTAAAAAGATGTAAAATAGCTGTCCATGTACATATCGACCCTCTACCATCTAGCCCTTTAGGATTTTTAAATCCAGTTTATAAGAAGATAATCTGGGGAAAAGTTTTGCCTCTACCTAATTGCGTAATATGTCCCACAATTGATTACGTTAAATCTGTATCCTGTAAATATAAAGTGAGTGAAGGTAAATGTGTAGCAATACCTTACGGTATAGATACAAAGAATTTTAGGCAAAAATCGTCTCTAGATATTTCTACACCTGTGAAAATACTATCTGTGGGACGCATGCATAGGCAGAAGAATGTCCCTAGATTATTAGAGGCATTCCGTTTATTCCAGAAAAAACTCGATGCCGTTTTACATATCGTCGGTGATGGCGAAGAACGGCAATCAATAGAAGTATTCATTAAAAATAACGCCATACCTAATGTAATCATGGAAGGGGAATTACATGGTACGAGATTGGCGGACTTATATGCGTCAAGCGATATATTTTTACTTACCTCCGATTTTGAGTCTTTCGGAATAGTAAATCTGGAAGCAATGGCTTCCAGCCTTCCCATAATCGCCTCAGATATACCCGGTGTCAGAACTCTTCTTGAAGGTTCAGCAATATTAGTTAAACCGACTCCAGAAAACTTCGCCGAAGCGATGCTTAAACTTGTTGAAAGTAAACAACTACGCGTGAATCTTGTAAATAGAGGTTATGAAAAAGTTGCTGAATATGATTGGGATAAGATTACGGAAAGGATGATTGAACTATATCATAGTATATCAACTTCGCGTGCGTAAATATGCCTATTAAAAGATACTTAATATACCCGTTAATACTTCTTGTAATTCTCGATATCCTGATACTGTTCGATGTACCAGGATTGAGACAAATTGTCTCTTTTATCGGCCTAACTATACTCCCCGGATGGTTGCTCCTACAGGTAATGCATCTTGGGAAATTGGATACGTTAAAAAAAATAGTATTGACAGTAGGCCTGAGTATCGCTTTGCTAATGTTCGGGGGACTGCTATTAAATCTGACGTACCCGATAGTACCAGCGCCATTATCCCCAGAGCCGTTACTAATTGCTTATAACTGTTCAATGCTGACTCTAATATTTTTTGCTTACTGGCGAAATCGGAGGAATTCAGACTCAGGGCTTCCTATCCGAGGCAATATTGGATTCAGTGGTTATACCCTAAATATTCTAATCTTTTCTCCCTTGCTTCCTTTACTAACCATTATTGGTACTTACTTGATGAACGTATACCAAAATAATAGCGTTTTCATGATTCTCATAGCTTTGATTCCTTTATATATAATAGCTTTGGTTATAGGCCGGAATAAGGTATCTGAACAAGCTTTCCCCATTGCAATATGGATGATTTCTCTCTCTTTATTACTGATGCGAGGATTGACCTCAAATCATATACTGGGCACAGATATTTTCGGCGAATATCATTTTGTGCAAATAGTAACACAAAATTCCCACTGGGATATTACAAGTATAGTCCATAACTATGATGCCTGCCTCAGCGTAACCATTTTGCCTGTAGTTTATAATGCTTTTCTGAATATTAATCCTGAGTATGTTTTTAAGATAATCCCTGTATTAATAATATCTACCACACCCCTGGTCATATACTTGATAAGCAAAACCTATCTAGGACATTTGCAAGGGTTCCTATGTGCACTACTCTTCATGTTTCAGATGTCTTTTATCATATCCATATTAAGCGCGACGCGTTCAGGAATCGCTATCCTTTTCTTCTTTTTATTAACTCTTGTTTTGACTGCACAAGAAATTGGAGGCACTCGCAAAGCAGGTTTATTTCTTCTCTTAGGAGCTTCGGTCATAGTATCTCACTACTCCGCAGGCTATACACTGGTCTTATGGATAGTCATATTAATGCCTATATTGATAATCATAAAACTATTTACAAGAAAAAATGATGCCTTAGGACAGAGTAGGGAAAATACATTTATAACAGGTACCATTTCACTACTGTTTTTCTCCTTTTTGTTTTTCTGGTATGGGCAAGTAACCGGGTCTCCATTTACACTTGGTGTCAATTATTTCAGTGAAACAATCCAGAATCTGATCCATTTCGGAGACATTGAGTTACGGCAAGACTCCATCGGGAAATTAGCTGGTATAGGTATAGATTCAATTCCAAGTCTGGTGAACACTATTTCGCATTACATCGTGTTTTTACTTATTACCATAGGTATGTTGTCCTTCTTTTTGAAATTTCGTAATTATCTAAAGAATGGATTTCCTTTGGAATTTATCCTTAGCGCCTTTATCTTTTTTGCTATACTCTTAGGTCTGATTATAGTTCCTTATGTTTCCACAGCCTATGATACAAGCAGGCCCTTCATGACCGCACTGGTTTTTCTATCCCCTGCTTTTATTTTCGGCGGTAGATTTATTGCCAAGATATTTCGATGTTCATCATGGAGCCATTTGATTCTGTGCGCGGTGTTGTTATTTCAGTATGTAAATATTCTATATCTGCCATACCATTTCTCGGGCAAACCTATCTCACCTTACTACGAGGTTTCTGGACCGGGAAGGGATCAATTCTATATCTACGAGCAGGAATTAGCCAGTGCTCAATGGTTCCATGCAAAGGGAGGACATCCATCCACAATATATGGTGATTGGCGAGCGTGGACGCGTTTGTCTCTAGCCGCAGGACCTGATATCACGGCATTTCGTGTGGGATTTATCGATGAAACAATATGGGAGAATGATTTTAAAGTAATAAACCTTTTTACTAAAAAGAGCATGGAAACAGGTGACTATATCTATTTACGCTACACAAACGTTACCAACGGTCTTATATATTTAGACCAGCAAGAATCACAAAGTATAGCGGAATATGACGATATTTTTAGTCATGCCAATAAACTGTATACGAACGGCAACTCGAGTGTGTGGCAAACTAACTGATTTTATGGAGAGCACTTTGTACAAAGTAATTATTATAGGGACTGAAGCCCCTTGGAGTCTGGGGGTCCAGGCAATGGCTATTTCAACAATGACCCTTGTTAGTAAATATATATCACCTGTTGAATTTACTATTTTTTCCGGTTCACCTGATATTGAGAGAAAGCTCTACGCTGCATCTGGATTTAATCTTAATGTAATTTACAAATCTCATGGCTGGGGCACAATACTGCGCATGATACGCAGTTATATCTGGAACTTACTCAAACGATTGATAAATATAGATATGAAAGCATTACGTAATGACGAAGTATTACGAGCAGTATTCGAAGCGGATGTAGTACTAGTTATGTTAGGTGATGCATTTGGCTCTGATGTCGGAGGACTTGGGGGGAACGCTGTCCCGATTGGCAGTAGTTTCAATATCTTACCATCTGCTTATTTAAATAAAAAAATAATCGTTCTTCCTCAATCTACAGGTCCTATTAACAATGTTATCACAAGAAATATAGTCCGATACACACTCAATAAAGTAAAGGTAATAGTATCCAGAGAACAGAATACCGCGGACTATTTACGGAAAATTCGCGTCAATAAACCGGAACTTCATATTACGGCGGATATTGCCTTTATTTTCTCCCCAGTTTCACCAGATAGATTGCAGGAAATTTGCCAGCACGAAGGAATAAACAAAAAAGCTAATAAAAATATCGTTGGTATCAATGTAAGCCATCTCGTTAGTAAAAAATCAAAAACAACACAAGTGAAGGAAGATTATATGCGAATTACAGCAGAATTGGCTGATTATATAGTTGAGAACTTTGATACTACCGTACTCCTTATACCACACTCTATACGAATGTCTTTGTGGAGTTGTCGCCCAGAAGAAAACGACGTTGAAGCCGTCAACGAGGCATATCAATGTGTTAGAAATAAGGACAGAATAATAAAAATAAGCAATAAGTATACAGGACAAGAAATGAAAGGCATCATAAGTCAATGCAACATCTTTATAGGTGCCAGAATGCACTCCATAGTTGCAGCACTTTCTTCGTATATACCTACCACTGCAATATCTTACAGTAATAAAACACCGGGAATTATGAAAATGGCCGGATTGGAGAATTACGTTTGTGACTATAAGACTATGGACTTCGAAGAATTAAAAGCAAAAGTGTCAGACATGTGGAATCACAGAGATAAGTTGAGAGAAGCAATGATTCCCAAGATTGATGAATTAAAAGAGAGTGTATTGTTAAATGGTAAATTGGTAAAAGAAATGCTTGATGAATCACGCAATGGGGGAAATTAACTGCTGCTAAAAAGAGCATTCAATTTACCTCAAGGAGTTAGATTATTTTGCTAGATAAGTTACACCAGGGTTATACACCTTGTTGCTATTGGAATGATCGTCGTCCATTAATGGCACCCAAATTTTCATCTAATACACCGAGAAAGAGCTGGCTTTTATGATACACGTCTCGTGGGATAACCAAATGCGATGGAGCATGATTCTTAGCGTGGTGCTCGTCGTGATGCTCTTGGGAGCAATGGGCATCTCAGGATATATAATCGTCAAACCAAAGGTTGGTGATAAATTCACCCAATTCTACATCCTTGGCTCGGAGGGTAGGGCAGAGGAATATCCACAGGAAATCATCCTGGGTGAAAACGCTTCAGTCACACTGGGCATTATTAACAATGAATATGAGTCCATAGTCTACAGGATAGAAATAGATATTGACGGGCAGAAAGCAGGAACACTGAGCCCAATATTCCTTAAGCATGAAGATGTATGGGAAAGCGAAGTTAACTTTGTACCACTTGAATCGGGGACAAATCAACAAGTAGCATTCTCACTCTATAAGGATGGAGAAGAAGATACCCCTCTTAAGACACATCTTTGGATAGATGTCAGGGGGAAATGACCCGATATGGATAATAAGACTATTGAATCGGTAGTAAAAACAGGCAGCCTATGCACTGGCTGTGGCACCTGCGTAGCAGCTTGCCCTTGTTATGCTTTAGAAATGGTATTAGAGGAACATAAGGGAATTTATACTCCCAGATTAGACCAAGGAAAATGTAACGAATGTGGGCTTTGCCTTACCGTATGCCCGGGAAACGCCGTAAATTTCCCGGAATTAAACTCATATATTTTTAACAAGCAACCAATAGATATACAGTTGGGCAACTATCTGAATTGTTATACCGGCTACGCTGCTGAAGACGAAATAAGATTTGATTCAGCATCTGGAGGCATGGTGACCTCTATATTAAATTACGCTCTGGAAGAAGGATTAATAGATGGCGCTATCGTCACGAAAATGAACAAAGATAATCCTTTAGAACCTCAGCCCTTTATCGCCAGAACGAGAGAGGAAATAATAGAATCATCAAAATCTAAATATTGTCCGGTACCAGTCAATATCATATTGAAAGAGGTTCTGGAATCAAAAGACGGCTCTCGGTTTGCGATAGTTGGATTGCCTTGTCATATACACGGCATAAGGAAGTACGAGCTAGCAAATAAAAAAATAAGAGAACGTATTGTATTGCGTCTCGGATTATTTTGCTCTAGGACAAAGAACCTTCTGGCGCAGGACTATCTTTTAAAATATCTTCAGGTGAAAAAAGGGGATATCAGGAAATTCATATATAGAGAAGGAGGGTATTTTGGAGATCTGGCGATTATTTTAAAAAGTGGCTCTAAGATATCGTATCCTTATTTTCAATTTTATAACCAAAGGCTACAATCGTATTTCACACCGTGGCGCTGTACCTTATGCAGTGATCAATGCAGTGAACTCGCAGATATTTCATTGGGGGATATCTGGATACCTGAATTCTTCGATGACAAAGTTGGAACGTCTTCTATTATCACCCGAACCGCAACCGGGCAGAAAATAATCAATGAGATGGTAACGAAGAATAAAATTACAATTTCCGATGTTACACGAGAAAAAGTAGTGAAATCTCAAAGCCATTCTCTGAATACGAAAAAGAAGCATCTAAAAGCACGTTTTAGAATTATGCAGTGTCTTCATACGGCAGTACCAGATTATAACCAAGAATTATGTGGCTCAAAATTTAGTGCCTATTTGCAATCATTGTTGGTCTACCTACAAATCAGTGTATCTTCACAGCGATTTTTATGGTGGCTATTGGAGCCTCTCGGGAATTTAATACTTTTTTTAAGCAGGATAAAACAAAAACTAGAAGGAATAAGAGCATGGCCAACAGATTAGAGGATAAAGGATAGAATTAAATGATACCCGCTGTAGTTTATTTCTTGGCTATTACCGGCGCTGAAACAGTAACCACCTTTGTTTCTCCAATCTGGGGAATGGTGATTCATATTGTAATATTTCTAGCCTTATTAGTGCATTCTGCCTTAACTAGCCGAGAACTCTATCGCCGATTACTCCTGCCTATTGCTTTGGTCCCGCTGGTACGAATAATCAGTTTATCAATGCCTCTCGCTGGACTCCCACAGATATGGTGGTATCCGATTATATATGCCCCCTTGTTGATAGCCGGCATCGCTGTCATGAAAATATTAAACCAAGAACCAAAACAGGTTGGCTTTACCATGAAGCGAGTTCCCTTGCAGCTTTTAATTATGCTGACTGGAGTTCCACTTGGTATAGCGGAATATTCAATCTTAACGCCTCAAGCCATGGTAAATGAATTCACTTGGCAGGGAATATGGTTGCCGGCGCTAGTTCTGGTGATTTGTACAGGCTTTGTCGAGGAATTTATATTCAGAGGGGTTCTTCAGCACAGTATGGTTGAGGCGTTTAAGTGGCGGGGGATAGTGTATGTCAGTATGCTATTCGCTATCTTGCACATGGGTTATCTATCCTGGACGGATGGAATATTTGTTTTTCTGGTAGCTCTTTTCTTCGGGTGGATAGTAAATAAAACAGGCTCACTCTTAGGAGTGAGCCTCGCTCATGGCGTAACTAACGTAATGCTGTTTTTGGTAGTACCGTTCTTTGCCTAGCCCAATATCTCGACTAATTTAACGGAGAATATAACGATAAATACTATAGTAAAGGGAATGATGCCAACACTAAGGAACCGGTTAATATGCTGTGTCGATCCCGTAGGAGAAGCACTAAGCAGCACTCTTGCCGTAAGCAGGCCAAGCCAGTTAAGAACAGCTATCAAGGTTACCGCGGTAACCAATCCGAGTCCGACCATTGAGGTAACAGATACAACCGTGCTTGTTGTCACACCAGCTATCATGACTAATTCCTTTCTTACTGAGAAGTGTAAACGAAAATATGCATTTTGTCAAGTGCGAGAGACAGACAATTTTTAATATTCACGAAAGGAGATACAGCTTGACTATTGAAGGTATCAACCTTTACTTGAAGTCAGGCTTGATAGAGCTTTGCTATTATTCGGTCACCTAGGGATAACCGCCGGGATATTCACTGCTCCTTCGCTTCGGTTAAAGAGCAGGGAAACATCACTTGGCTCCAAATCTTATCACGGTCTAATCGGGCGGGCAAAGAATAGTTGCTTACAGTTTCTAAGAACAATTAACAGGAAACAACGTTTAATTGATTACCGCCTCGTTCTCGTCGGTTCGATGTTGCCGGATATTATCGACAAGCCAACGTGGATGTTTGCCTACGGTGATATATTCTCGACCGGGCGAGGTTATGCACACAGTTTACTGTTTAATCTCATTGTACTTACTATCGCTCTTGTCTTGTTGAGATACAGAAAGTCTTGGCTGTTAATAATATCTCTGTCCAGCTTTATTCATCTTCTTCTAGACCAGATATGGAATCAGCCAATCACATTATTATGGCCATTTTTAGGCCCTCTGCCTAAGGTAGCTACAACCGGCTGGTATTTTTGTCTTGTAGAAGGATTGATGTCTTCTCCCAGCGTATATATTCCCGAAATAATAGGGTTATTGGTGCTCTTGTTAATGGTAACTAGGTTAATGGTGAGGAAACGTATCACATATTTTTTCAGGACGGGAGTAATCGAGTAGGAGGTAAATATTATGTTCTTGCTCATTTCATATCGATAGTAAAGGCTTAATTGTCTTAGTAACAATAAAGGAGGACAGAATCATGAGTAAGATAAAGACAATGCTATGCTTGATTCTCGCTATGATCATGTGCCTGACAGCTACTATTCTGGCACCAATGGTGCAACATGTGAGAGCCGATACTGGCTGGACAAAGGACTTGGCGAATAATCCGGTTGTCAGTGAAGGGGTAGCATCGGGAGCCGCTTGCGTCATTTATGACAGTGACGAGGGTAAATACAAGATGTGGTATACACATGCCACCGCTGACTCGGGCAGGCTCAATAATCTTGTAGAGGATATCGGTGACCTGAACCTGGGGGATTTGGTTCAGGATATCCGGAACCTTGATTTTCAAGCTATCGCTGAAAACGATGCTGACAATCTGAAAACACTGATAGAACATCTGGCTGGCTTAACTGGCGATGATATTAAAGCTCTATTCATCGGATCGAGCTCCCATATAAGCTATGCCACCTCCACCGATGGGGCATCGTGGCAAGTCCAGTCTAATGTGCTTCAACCTAACGGCACGGAATGGGACAAATATTACATCGGGGCACCATCCGTTATCAAGAACTCCAGTAATGACTATGAAATGTGGTACACCGGTGGAAGTATGGACTTCTCGGCTGCGGAAACCCTGCTGGATGATCTGGCTGAGCTAAGCGCCGATGAAATCGAGATTCTCATATCGGATCTGGTCGACCTTGATATTCAGAAGTTCATCAGCGATGCCAGAGATCTTAAGGGGGATTCCTATTTAGGTGGTCTCCTTTTGCATTTAATAGACTTTATCGAAGGGGCAAATATCGCTATCGGCCATGCTACCTCGACCGACAGTATCAACTGGGTAAAAGACGGAAATCCCGTTCTCCAGGGATCATCGGGTGAGTGGGACAAGTACGGTGTCGCTACGCCCACCGTGCTCAGGAACAGCGACGGCAGCTACCGCATGTGGTACACCGGTATCGAGACCGATTACGATTCTCTGTTGGATATTCTAGATGCAGAGGATGTCGATGATGTAGAATCAGCCCTTCTGACAAGTATAAATATGGCCATCGGTTACGCTACCTCTACTGATGGTGTGGATTGGAACAAACATGGCAGTGCCCCGGTGCTTCAGAAAGGCAGTGGGGATGCTTGGGATAAGTACTGCATCGCTACGCCTTCGGTCATCAAGAACTCTGACGGCAACTACGAGATGTGGTACACCGGTGGGAAAACGGCTCCCGACCTGCTTCTGGATTTCCTGAGAGGGGTGAATGATCTTGAGACAACCATTATTAGCGGGACCAATCTGGCTGTCGGTCATGCCATTTCCGGTAATGGCATAAACTGGTCGAAGGATACCGGCAATCCGATACTTTCCAAGGGTACAGGTGATGCCTGGGATAAATACGGGATCCTCAGCCCGTCAGTTCTACAAATCGGTCGAACCTATCACATGTGGTACACCGGTGGCAAGTCGCATTTGGGCAGTGTCTTGCTGGATATCCTGGACGGTGTCGATCTTGAAGATGCCCTGGGTGATACTATGACTGCCATTGGGCATGCCCAATACACACCACCGGAGCCAGTTGTGCCCCCTTCAGGAGGAGATGGCGGTCCACCATCAGGTACCTACTACGTGTACAACTATGTTACCAGTGAGGGTGAATTCACCAGAGACGTTATAATTATATCCGAGGATAAACAGTGCCAGTTGAAAATCCCGGCCGGTACTATCGGGCTAAGTAAAACAGGCCAGCGTTTATTCAAGATAACTCTAACGCCTCTTGATGATCCACCACCGCCACCCGAAAACGGTAATATCATCGGTCTGGCTTATGACTTTGGCCCCGATGGTACGACATTCGATCCACCGGTAATTATTACTCTTCACTACGACTCACTTCTCCTGCCGGAGGGTGTTGACGAAGCGAATCTGGTCATTGGCTACTGGGACGAAAGCTCACAGCAATGGGTAGAACTGGAGACCATAAGCATCGATACCGAAGCCAATACTATCACTGCTAGGGTATATGGCTTTACCGCCTTTGCTGTCCTGGCTTACACCCATGCCGCTTCCTTTACGGCCAGCGACCTTTCGATAACACCGGCTGAAGTCGAAGTTGGCGAGGAAGTGGTCATTAGCTTGACTCTAACAAATACCGGCGACCTTCGGGGAACTCATCAGATTGACCTTGAGATAAACGGGGCTGTTGCAGCGACCAGGGAGGTAACTCTTTCCGGAGGTGACAGCGAGGAAGTCACTTTCGCCACTACCAGGGACACTCCGGGAACGTTTACCGTGACTGTTGATGGGCTAACAGGATCTTTCGTGGTTAAACCGGTGACGGCGCCAGTTCCGGCCGCTTTTGTGGTAAGCGATTTGGCCATAACTCCCGCCAAGGTTGAAATCGGCCAAGAGGCGACTGTTAAGGTGAACGTAACAAATATCGGTGATGTTGAAGGGACATATACTGTAACGCTTAAAATTGATGATGCGGTGTTGTCTACTAGAGAGGTAACCTTGGCCGGTCATGCCAGTCAGGAGGTAAGCTTTACTCTCAGCAGGGATGCTGCCGGTACCTATGGCATATCTGTGGATGGCCTGTCTGGAACAATCGTGGTCGGAATGCCGGCTCAGTTCGTGGTCAGCGATTTACAAATAACGCCGACTGAAGCTGACATCGGAGAAGAGGTTAACATTACGGCTCTGGTTACCAACACCGGTAACTTTGCCGGTAAATACAGGGTAGCCCTTAAAATTAACGATGTAGTGGAAAAGACGTGGGAGGTAAGCCTGGAGGCCGGAGCCAGTGAGCAGGTATCGTTTACCACAACCAAAGACATTGACGGAACCTACGCAGTGACAATAGACGGTCTATCCGGAACATTTGTTGTCAAGCTCGAGCCTACGCCTACTAACTGGCTGCTGATAGGAGGCGTCATAGTTGTGGGGTTAATTATCATCCTGCTTGTCTGGCGGGCACTAAGAAAGCGGAGGGATTAATAAGGTTAAGCCAAATTGTGAAGATGTATTTGGGAACCAAACAGATGAACTGAAAACCCGTAGATGTTTATGGCGCTTGGGTATGCAATGGACATCGACTGTTCATGCCCAATCATCGGCTTAAAACGGTAGAGAGTCGGGTATGAAAGAGTATAAAATACTAATCTTACGGAGGTACCATTGAAGGTAACACTAAGCGTAATCAAAGCGGACATCGGCGGCTACGTGGGGCATTCCGAATCACACCCTGCTATTATTGCGAAAGCCAGCGAGTGTCTGGAAAAAGCTAAGAAAGAGGGACTGCTAATCGACTGTCAGGCGACCAAGTGTGGCGATGACTTGCAGCTCATCATGACCCATCAGCAGGGCACAGGCAGCTACGAAATTCACAAGCTAGCCTGGGACACCTTTGTCACCGGCACCGAACTGGCTAAAGAAATGAAGCTCTACGGGGCCGGGCAGGACCTGCTGACGGACGCTTTCTCCGGTAATGTTAAAGGCATGGGGCCCGGTCTGGCCGAGATGGAGTTTGAAGAGCGCCCTTCGGAACCAGTTCTTATCTTCATGGCCGACAAGACGTCTGCCGGAGCTTGGAATATGCCGCTTTACAAGATGTTCGCGGATCCCTTCAATACTATCGGGCTGGTTATCGCCGCCAACATGCATAACGGTTACACTTTTGAGGTACACGATGTTAAGGAACACAAAAAGATCAACTTCAATACTCCCGAAGAAATATACGATATGCTGGTGTTCATCGGGGCACCTTCGCGCTATGCAGTAAAATCAGTCTATCATAAAGATACAGGGGAAATAGCGGCGACTTCCTCGACAGAGAAACTGTCACTGATGGCGGGCAGGTACATCGGTAAAGACGACCCGGTATGCATCGTCCGCACACAGGGCATCTTCCCGGCCGTAGGTGAAGTACTGGAGCCTTTCGCTTCACCAATATTGGTAGAGGGATGGATGCGCGGCTCTCACATGGGGCCTCTGATGCCGGTATCCGTGGCGGACAGCACCCCATCCCGTTTCGACGGACCGCCGCGATTAATAGGTCTCGGCTACCAGCTTTGCAATGGGAAACTGGTAGGCCCCCGTGATATGCTGGCCGACAAGTCGTTTGCCCTAGCCCGCCACCAAGCTAATGAGATGGCGGACATGATGCGGCGTCATGGTCCTTTCGAGCCACACCGCCTGCCTTTGGAAGAAATGGAATACACTACCATGCCGCAGGTAATGGAAAAGCTTCAAGGGAGATTTGAAGACCTTGAATGAGTCAGAGCAGGAATTAAATTGAAAAGGCGAAGGACTCTTAATATAATAGCGAGTCTAATTGTATGCCTGCTGTCGGTCACGGCCGCGGATGTGCAACCGGTAGCTGCTATAAGCATGGGTGATTATTTTTCCTGCACCTACGAAGTGAGCCTGGATAAGTCAGAGGTTGCAGGAGATGAAATCTTTCAGGCGACCGCTTATGGTAAGGCTACCTGCAAGAAGGATTTACCGGTGGAGGTCAGCAAAGTAGAGATAACCTCGCGTGTGGTAGCCCGGCATCAGGATAGCAGCGCTGTGGTGACACTTAATCCCGGCTATACGGTGACCATATCTCCATGCCCCAGTCGAAAAGGCGAGGCTGCCGAGGTATCGGAGACAGTACTGCTGCAATTTGCTAAGGTGAGCCAACCAGGCACCTACGAAGTAATTGCGGAGCTTATTGAGGCCAGGGTTAAAGCTGTTGTTTGGTTTACCGTTACCGACTACCTGCCGGCTTCTAAGCCGGTAGGTTCAGTTATATATAGCATCTCTCAGTCGGCTCCTCATCCTTCGCTTCCTGATACTTCATCATTTATCATCAATAACCTCAAATTGGAGCCGACCGAAACTCATACTGGAGAAGAGGTAGTCGTTAGCGCTCTGGTAACCAATATGAGCGAGTGTGCCGGTAGCCATGAGGTGGCTCTCAAGTTAAGTGGTGTTATGGTCGCTTCAAAGGTCATAACTCTGGAAGCAGGTGCGAGTGCTGAAGTAGCTTTTCCCATCGTTGTAAATACTCCCGGGAGCTATACGGTTGGGGTAAACGATGTGTCGGATACGCTCACTGTTCATCAGCAAATATCTATGGATGAAATTGATATAGTAGATAGCGATTCAAATTACGGATTATTTATTGCCCTGGCTGTGGCTGGCTTTGTGATCGTTGGGCTTATTATTTGGCTGGTATCTCGCCGCTGCGCACGGCGTTATCGAAAGGTTTAAGGATGATAGAGTTGAACAAACTTCCACAACACGTAGCGATAATCATGGATGGCAACAGCCGGTGGGCGGAACAGAATGGTCTGCCTCGTATGGAGGGACATCAAGCGGGAGCGCGAAATATACGCCAGGTTGTGGAGGTATTCGCTGAATATAACATTGGGTATCTTACTCTGTTTGCTTTCTCAACCGAGAATTGGGGCCGCCCAAAGGGCGAGGTTAGAACTCTTCTACATATCTTTCGTGAGATGCTTGATACCGAAGTA
>JAQULX010000019.1 GCA_028718465.1 Dehalococcoidales bacterium
AATCTCCTTAACATGGTCAAGTGAACATTCGGACAGGTTCGAACCGTCCAGAGGTACCAGAATTTTACTATACATCTTCGCCTCCTCTAACAGAGCTTATATTACTTTCCTATACTTTATATTATATATTCTACAGTTATGGTTTTTGAGAAAATCCGGTCCGGACGTTTATTTGTACTGAAGAACCGGAGATATTTTTTATTCCGGTTTCTTCTTTCTTCTGAATTGGAAAGCTCTTCTGTAGCCTGTAAGTACAGACAACTCCTAATGCCCTAAAATTAGGTCAGACTTCATAAAAATCCTGGAGTCATACATAACATCAGACTACAGGTAATAAATATATGGGAAAGGAATCCGCATGTTATTGCTATTTATCGCAGGGATCATTATTCTGGTTGCCGGTTACATCTGGTGGCTGAACAAGGGCAGCAAGAACAGGTCTGTTAACGGCCTTAGATACAGTCTGTTCCTGATCGGCGGATCGATCTTAATTATCAGCAGCCTTGTTCTCGGCTCCTTCACCACTATCCCCGCAGGTCACAGGGGAGTTGTCACCCGGTTTGGCGCCGTTACCGGCACTATATTGGATGAAGGACTGAAGGTCAAGATACCTTTTCTGGACTCGGTAGTGAAAATGTCAGTTCAGACACAGAAATATGAGGCTGATTCTACTGCCGCATCACTCGATCTTCAGGATGTGAATACAACCATCGCTTTAAATTACCATCTGGACCCTGCCAGCTCGGCCGAGGTATACCGGACATTGGGGCTTGATTACATTAACAAGATCGCCGCTCCCGCTATTCAAGAAACTATCAAACAAGTCACTGCTAAATACAACGCCGAAGACCTGATCTTGAAACGTGATAATGTCAAAGCCTCTATCACTGAAAATCTTTCAAACCGTCTGCTCGCACGAGGTATTATAACCGAAGCCGTATCCATAACCAACTTTCAGTTCAGCAATACCTTCACGGCCGCCATTGAAGCCAAGGTTTCCGCCGAGCAGGCTGTGCTTGAAGCCAGAAACAAACTGGAAAGAGTCAAGGTTGAAGCTCAGCAGAGGGAAGCTGAAGCTCAAGGCGAAGCGGCGGCACGCATTGCCAAAGCGCAAGGTGAAGCCGAATACATACGACTGGTTACGGATGCCCAGGTTTCTGCCAACAATAGTATTAATGAGTCGCTGACTCCTGAGGTGCTCCAGTACATTTTGCTTGACAGGCTTGGAGAAGATATCAAGGTAATGGTAATCCCCGGCAGTCAGGGGCTTGACCTGGTATTGCCTGAAGTGAATCCCTGAGACCAAAAAGGGGAATGGATGGAAAACCCATTCCCCTTTTGTATCTAGCCTTTGTATCCCTTTTTTCTCACTTCAACTGTCATAGCGGGGCCGTCGATCTGCATCGGACAGCGCACTTTACAGCGTCCGCAGGTAAGACAGGTATAAGCTACTGCCGCCGCTTTCTCGGGATTATCGCTGATCGTTGCCGCCCACACCGCCCCGTTAGCCGCAAAATATTTATCGCCGAAGTGTCCCGCAGTGAGGGCGAAAACCGGACACTCATAAAGGCAGCCTCCGCATCTTAAGCAGTACATCGCCTGGCTGAGAATCGGATTTTTAGCAAGCTCTGTTCGGCCGCCATCGAGGAAAATAACGTGCAGTTCTTTGGGGCCGTGAGCGCCGTAAGTAGTCACTTTTTCAATATCGCCCGTCTTGCTGGGACTGGATATCATGCTGACATAGCCCGGTACAGTATAATTGGCGTATCTCCAGGTCACTTCAGCCACCTTATAAGCATCGTGTAAAGTCGGAACCAGCTTCTCCATTCCTATTACAGCTATATGAACCGGCGGTAGGCTGGTTGACAGGCGGATGTTACCCTCGTTCTCAATGAGGAACATGGTCCCGGTATCTGCCGCAAACACGTTGGCTCCGCTCATGCCGATATCGGCGGCAATATACTTTTCCCTCAGCAGCCGGCGAGCGGTGGCTACCAGTCCCCCGATATCATCTGCCGGAAGGTCCTCCCCTGTGATCTCGGAAAACAACCTGGCGACATCCTCTTTGGGAACATGGATCGCCGGGGAAAGAATGTGCATCGGACGTGAGCCCAGCTTCTGAATGATAAATTCGCCCAGGTCAGTCTCGTAAACCTCATTTCCTTGATGCTCCAGATGTTCCCGCAGATCGATTTCCTCGCCGGTCATGCTTTTCCCTTTGACGATTATCTTGCCGGTCCCCACCAGCTTATCTACTATACCTAATGCATCATCAACGGTCCTGGCGATATAAGCTTTCCCTTTATTATATTCAACGGACTCGCAAGCCTGCTCCGCCAGTTTTTGCATATTGGCGATGGCGTTCTTCTTTATTTCACGGACTTCCTTCGCCATCTCAATGGTTTGCGGAAATCTTTTCAAAGCTTCGTTGGTATTCGCTCGATAGCTGGTAATCGCCCGGGAGAGGGCCATCCTGATCCGCTCGTTATGGGCGGCATCCATGATTTCTTTTTTATATTCCGAAAAGACAGACAATTTCCTTACCCCTCCATTGACATGGCCACTACCTGGGCCAGGTCCAGAACTTCGATATTTTCTGCTCTGGCCGCCTTGAGACCGGCCTTTAGCTGCATTATGCAGCCCGGGCAGTTGGTAACAATAAGCTCCGCTCCGGTCTCCAGCATCTCTTTAGCACGGTTTAAAGCCAGCATCTCACTCATTTCGGGAAAGACGGCCTCGAATCCGCCTCCGCCTCCACAGCAAGTCGACCACTCGCCCCTGGTCCACTGGGTTTCCATCAGTTCCAGATCCTGAATGGCCCGCAGAATACTGCGCGGCTCTTCAACCAGCCCCATATAGCGCACTAGCTGGCAAGGATCATGATACGTAACCTTGACCGGTCTGGGAAAACGCAGGCGCAGGGATTTAATATTGGCAGCAACCACTTCAGAAAAGTGCTTTACCTCCAGATTATGTCCGCTGTTAACTTTTCCCGTCAAAGCACGCAGTGTATAAGTGCAGGACGGCACCAGACCGATAATCCTTTTGACGCCTTTAGACTTCAGCTTTTCCACCACTGTATGAGAATGCTGCGCGAACTCATCTGCGGCTCCCATATAGTGAAGCAGACCGCCGCAGCACGGTTCTTCCTCTGCCAGATAGCCCGGATTCTCGCCCAGTTTACGCAAGACCTTAATCGCGTCTTTCAGGGGTTGACCGTCGTCAGTACCGCCGCGGCCGACCATTTTAAGGAACATCCCATCCAGGCCAAGCTTCTTCTGAAAACCGGCTACCCCCATGGCAATGTCACTGCCCACTACGCTCTTGTCCATTTTACGGATAAGGCCCATGAGGGATTCCAGCTTGCTGTCAAATTGATAACCGCAGCCTGCAAAAAAGATAGTCTCTTTTTGTTTTGGCAGATCAAGTCCCTTTGCCCACCTGGCACCATCAGCTTTCGCAGCGCCCAGGATATTACCTTTGGTCTTGATATTATCTGCCAGATAGCTTAATCCGGGTGGAATAAATCCTTTGTTTTCCATTTGTTGAATCCTAATTCTCCTTATAACTTACCTGGCATAATTATACCTGTATCACGGATGAAAATAAAATTCGATTATGCAGGTTTAAGTTTATGGTTTTCAGTTTGGGGATAGGGCGTAATTTTAAGTATTAAGCATCGGGATAAGAGGAAATTGAATATTAATTACTGATAACTCCCTTTCTTCCCATAAATGTAGAGCCAGGCGAGACGCGTCTTTAGATTCCAGGATGAGAATGGGGAGGAAGAGAGAATATCTTTCAGCTCAGCAGGGGTAAAGCTGGACCGGATTGAGCCCAGAGCCCCGTTAGCGTGCCTGAGTACTTCCGGCATAAAATATCTCTGGAATAACCAGACTGCAGGATATAAAAAAGTCGGAATATCCCGGCGCAGATCGAACAGCATAAGCTGTCCTCCGGACTTTAAGACCCGGTAGAACTCCTTGAGAGCTTTTTCGGGTTCCGGCCAGTGGTGAAGTGACCCGGTACTCACGATAAAGTCAACTGAACCGCTGTCAACAGGCAATTCCTGGACATCTCCTTCGCAGAAACTAATTCTTTCCTGGTAGCCGGAATCGGCCGCATTTTGAGTGGCAATTCGCAGCATTATCTCCGAGGTGTCTATCCCAATAACTTTTAGTTCCGGCCGCGTCCGGATTATGTCCACAGCCAGGTGACCCGGGCCACAGGCTGCATCCAGCACCAATCCGATCGGCCGATATTTTAACAGTTCGTTAAGCGCCAGTCTATGTTCTGTTTTGAGCACAAATGAACGGCTGTACCTGTCGAAAGACTCCGCAACGGGTAGATTGTCCATGTCTTTCTCCTGGCTGATATCGCGCAGGCTCTTTATCCTGAACAAGGTTATCATCCCCAGGCCTGCCCTGCTGTAAGCAGTGCAAAATATAAAACGGCGGTCAGTACTGCCGCATTGGAAGCTTTATTGAAGTGTTTTTTCATCATAATAAAGGAAGCCACGAACAGGGGCCAGGCGATAAATGAAATGGCAGTCAGAGGCTTATAAATCCCGATATTAATCAGCAGTATTTGATAGACCAATGTAAATATAACCCAGGATGTCAGATACCACTCCAGCGCGATCCCATACTCCCAGACTTTATAAGCCATGCTTTTTACACCCTTTTTCAAATTAGCCTCAGCGTCCGGCCATTCATCCATCGCCAGACCGGCAAAAGAAATAATCAGACCTACCGGAAGCCCGGCCAGGATCCCCTCCCACCAGACGGGATCAGGACTGGTAGAATACATTCCGCACAGGGCTGGTAAAGGGCCGATGCCAACCGCCAGTGCTAATTCATGCGTCCAATTAAATTTAGCTTTGGAATACCAGAAAGTCACCAGCATCCCCAGGAAGCCTACCAGCAGTATCGGCCAGCCGTTCTGCAGTGCCAAATAAATGAGAATTATCAGCCCCAGCACATACCAGACCACAGCGTTTATAACTACCGCTTTTAGGCTTACTGCTCCTTTTGCCAGCACACTTTGCCCGCCTGTATAACCTTTTTCCGCACTGCGATCGTCCTTCTCGCCTTTGTCCAGGCCGGTCCAGGCATAGTCCAGGTAACTGTTGAAGGAATGCCCCCCCGCCATTATCAATAGACTCACGACAACTCCCAGCCATGAATTAAGAGTCATGCCCCCGGCCAGAAGAGCCCCCAGGATAGCGGCCAGACCGAAAAGAGGAGCGGCAAACCACCTCGGAAGAGTCCAGAGATGCATCTTAAACATATTTACCGGGGAATCTACGGTAACCATCCTTTTCTCCTTATCAGATATTGCCAGTCAGAATAGCAGTTCCCGATACCACTGCCAGGCTCATTATGGGGACAGCCCAGTTGTCATCCGCCCATTTGATGACCCCCACATCGCCAAAAGCCCATTCGGTAATCGTGGCAACCAGAGCACCCAGGGCACCGATCCAGAACGGATTAATAAAAGCCCAGGAAATCGCCAGGCACACTATCAGCATCGCCAGCGAACCCCATAGCCCCTTTACCGGCCTTCCATAAATTTCCCGCCGCACCAACCCCGTGACGCAGTCACCCCAGGCCATGTACAAAAGACAGGACACGGCTATAAAAGGCTTATCCAGCCAGAGCCAGCCGACGGCAAAAACAGGAACAGCTACCAGGGTAAACCATATCTCAGACTTCGAGTGCGTATCCCGGCCGCTGCCGCCCACCCCACGGAACGTACGCGGCCGGCGGATCCTGGCTATCCAGAGCAGCAGGCAAAACAGGCTGGTTAGTATTAACGGCCACCAGGCTGAGGAAAAAGTGTAAACCGCGATTAAAAAACCCAGCCCTCCGGCACTGTGGCCGATTTTTCGGGAAACATAGTGAGGTACGCGCAGATCAAACAGGGTATTGGAGATCCACAGGCCCACCATGACCGCACCTGTTATTATGACGGCATAGGGAAGCTCTGCAATCATACTCACTTTCCTAACTGAGATCTAAAACAGGACATAATTAAGATTATAAACGATTGTTAACAATACTCACGGCAAATACCCGGGATAAATACTTATTGACATGAGTAATTTTAAGTTATAGAATCTGCCTCAAAAGTAAAATATTCCGATAAGGAGGCTCTGGTGAATTTAGAAGAACTGGAAAAGCGCATACAGGCCATTGAGGACCTCGAAGAGATTAAAAAACTGCACCAGAACTACATCAATCTAATGGACAATATGAAATACAGGGAAGTGCTGGAGCTTTTTACTGATGATGCAACGGCAGAAGTCCGCCAGTCCGGAGTCAAAAGAGGCCGCAAGGAACTGGAAGAGGTTTATATAGAAGGTCTGGCCAAGAAAAGAGGCACCAATCGCTGGGAAGGCCATCTGGCGATTGAACCGGATATCACTGTAACCGGAGATACCGCTAAAGGCACATGGATTATATATATGCTTTTCTCTCAGCCTGCGGTGGAATGGGTACAGGGATTAAACGAAGCTGAATACAGCAAAGTTAACGGTAAATGGAAGATCAGCAAAATGAAATTCACCCGCACACTGGCATCCAAACCCGAAATGTATCCTTAGTGGGCTCCAGGAAGAGCTGCGCCAAACGCAGCTCTTCCAGATAAAGCTCTATCTATTTGCTGGCTGGTATTCCTCGACAAATTCCAGAACGTATACTGCATTCATCTTTAATATCATCGCTTCATTGGACTCTCCGGGCTTGATCAGGTAGCAGTTGCGCTTCTTTTCAGGTCTGCGATTTCCTGTGGCGTATATCTCTCTCGTTTCTGCGGGTGTCCATTCATTTCGCCCTGAGACCGGGTATATCTGGGGGCAAAGCAGATATGCATAAAAGTAATCGGCTTTTCGACTTTTCTGAAATGAATCGGGCAGTGCAGCATACCCTTTGGGACATATATTATGGACGTGCTGTTAATAGTATACTTCTCCTCTTCCTCGCCGAGTGTGACTTCTATTTCGGCGCCGAAATCAAAAATATTTTCCGGATTCCCCCCGATGAAGCATAGCAATTGATCGTAGTCATGGGCATGTATGGGTGCCGGCATCACAAAAGGTTCTTTGATGCACATAGACGTAAGCTCGGATGGAAATCCGGGGAATATCGATCCGCCGCACTCCTGATCGTTATGTTTTTCCCCGCATATATGTAAAACCGGCCCAAATCTTCCCTTCACAATAGGCTCTTTAATTATGTATTTACTAAATTTATTAACCATTTGAATTTCCTCCTGTAAATCTGCCGTTATTTTATACCCGGGAACTGATAAGGGAAACGGGGTACGGTAAACCGTGCCCCGGACAATATTTTCCCCGATCAAATACCGCTTCTCACCCCTTCATCATGTCAGGTAAGAACATCACAATATCCGGGATTAATAAAAGAAGAATGAGAAGAAACAAGATCGCAAAAAAGAATGGTACGATTCCCTTGAATATGGTGGATAGCGGCACATCCATAGCAATACTCTTTATAATAAACACATTTACTCCGATTGGCGGAGTAATGCCGCCCATTTCCACAGCTACGACTATAATTATGCCAAACCAGATGAGATCAAAACCCAGAGCTGATGCCAGGGGCGCCAGCACCGGTACGGTCAACAGGACCATGGCAATGGAGTCCATAACGCAGCCGAGCACAACATAGATCAATATGATGAATCCCATAAGGACAATGGGATTCATATCCAGTCCGGAAATAATAGCCGCGAGTTGGGCAGGCAGCCGGCTCATGGCCAGGAAACTAATCATGATATTGGCGCCGATCATCACTACCATCACCATGGCGGTAACCGATCCTGCCTCGATCAAGGCAGATTTAATACCTACTATAGTAAGACGCCTCTTGACCAGTACTACTGCAACAGCGCCGCAGGCCCCGATCCCGGCCCCTTCGGTAGGGCTGAAAAGGCCGAAATAGATGCCGCCCATCACCAGACCAAACAGTATGGCAACCGACCAGAGAGATTTGAGTGACGTTATTTGCTCTTTAATGGTCGCCTGCGGGCCGGCGGGTCCCATAGAGGGATTTATCCGGCAAACAATCAGGATGGTAGCCATAAAGAGCAGGGCTTCCAGTATCCCGGGGACGATGCCTGCAATAAACAGCTTGCCTATCGATTCCTCCACCAGGATTCCGTAAATAATCAATATTCCGCTGGGGGGGATCAGGATTCCTAAAGGTCCGCCGGCAGCAATGCTGCCGGTAGCCAGTCCGGGCGCATAATTATACCGCTTCATCTCCGGCAAGGCGATCTTTCCCAGGGTTGCGGTAGTCGCCAGGCTGGAGGCGCTTATGGCAGCAAAGCAGGCACAAGCCCCGATCGTTGCTACCGCCAGGCCTCCCCGAAAACGGCCTAACAGCTTGTTAGTGGCATAATACAGGTCCTGACCTACTCCGCCGTGGAAACAGATAGCTCCCATGATCACATACAGAGGCAGGGAGGCGATAGCATAATTGGATATAGTACTGAAAGGCACCATGGAGAGAGCGGTAAAACCGGCCTTCCAGCCGGTAAAAACGGTTATTCCACCAACACCTACCAGAGCCATGCAGACTGCCAGCGGCACTTTCAAAAATACCAGGACAAACAGGATGAGTATGCCGATACCACCAATTGCCATATCGCTCATTGTGTTAATCTACCTTCAGCTTTTTTTGGTGGATAACTTTGAGAAAATATAGAAAAAAGACTATTCCTCCAAGAAGAGAACCAAAAGCCAGCACATAATATACGGGAAATAGCGGAATTGCCAGCACACCGGAATTGGTGCCATGATCCTGGACTTTAATCGCCCCCTGGAGCACCGCCCAACTCATGGCCAGAAAAAAAACGAAACAGAAAAAATGGCTGATGATCTCCAGTACCACCTGGGCCTGCATCGGGAGTTTATCCACTACCATGTCGATTCTGATATGTGATTTAAGGAACACGGAGTAGCCGATCACCAGGGCTACACCCATGGCAAATATGTACTCAGTCAGCTCATAAGAACCGCTAATAGGCTTGTTAAAACCGGTACGGCCGATAACGTCCACCAGTGTCAAGAGCGCCATAGCGGCCAGGATCACCAGGCCTACCCCGTAGAAGACCTGGGTGATCCGGCGAATCAAGGTTTCGATTACCGAAGGATGAGGTACTGCTATTGAAGCAGGTGTATTAACGTCCATGGTCTATTGACCCGGTTGATATTCGCTGACAAACTTGAGGACCTCTTCCAGGATGGCTTTACCGGGCAGACCTTTGGCCTCTACCGCGGCAGCATGTTCATCCCATATCGGCTTGGCAGCAGCCTGCATCTTGGCCTTCTCTTCAGGTGCAAGTTCGATCAACTCTCCGCCCTTCTCCACCGCCCATTCCTTTGTGGAAGTAATAGACTTGTCTCTGCCTTCAGCGTCAAACATGGCGAAGTCCAGGTTGATTACGCTCATCATCTTATCCTGAAGGTCTTTAGGCAAAGAATTGAATTTGTCAGCATTCATTATGGTGAAAAGCGGCCCGCACCAGTTCGAAGTCAATGTATAGTATTTGGTAACTTCATTGAGTTTGAAATTATAAGCACCGCTGATAGGCATATTCCAGCCGTCGATAACGCCCTTTTCCACGTTGGTATAGATATCGCCGGGCGTCATCATGACGGGCACTGCGCCCATGGCCTTCAGATGCGCGGTACCGGTGGCTCCGGCTGATCTGAGTTTAAGGCCTTGAAAATCAGCCATGGCCCGAACCGGTTTATCTTTGGTGCCTACAACATCTGTTGCCGTTGAAGCCAGGTACAGCAGCTTGGTTTCCGGGCCCAGCTCTTTGACAGCCGCTTCCGGAAATTTTTCGACAATATGATTCATTGTGGCTGTAGCCATTTTAGCGTCAATAAAGCCCAGGGCCGGCATGTTGAAGATATCGAATACCAGGAAACGTCCGGGGATAGTTCCCGTAATGCCCCAGCCAATATCTGCCAGGCCGGAGGCAACCGCATCAGGAAGGTCTTTGGACTTGGCCAGCGTTTCAGACGGGTAGATGGTAATTTTTATCTGTCCATCAGTGGCTTCAGCGACCCGCTTCGCCATTTCTTCAAAAGTCCTCTGGGCATCACTGACCGTAGTATCGTGATGAGATAATCTTAGCTCATATACATTCCCGGCTGGCCCTTGGGTAGTAGCCGCCGGAGCGGATGAGGTAGAGGTAGCCGAGGGAGGAGCAGATGAAGCAAGTGGGGTTTGTGTTTCATGGCTGCAGCCAGCCAGGCTCAACAAGACGATCAGAACCAGGGTCAACCAGAACAATCTCCTTGATCCGTAATTTGTCATTAAATCCCTCCTTAATAATTGGAATAATCCACGGAAAAGCCTTTACAGGCTGGATTCTAGACTTATGTTAGACTTATCAGAGCAACGGACCGGACGATTATTTACCTGAAATTGAATACCTGTATTTTATCTCCGAAATACCTTTTCTGTTAAAAGCAGGCCGAGTTCTACCCTTTATTAAATTAGTCGCTATACGATATACGTACAAGCGATCTTTTAGGAGGCTTCTATGTGATAAAGGAAAGAATAACACACTCTCTAGCTTAATGTCAATAGTATAGATGATTTCACGTTATGATAATAATGTTGCTATTTATAACTGGTCTGATTGCGACTCCTCGACAGTCAGCGGCAGGCTTTCAGTCGCCATCCGCGATAAGGATGATTTGAAGCTTTATTCGAAATTAATGTCTGGCTGCGGTTTCCTTTTTCAACTCTGCTGATTCTGATTCCGGTGTATGCAACTCCCAGCTCCTTTTCTGAGCATGCAGTACATCTGTTCATTGCAGGATTCACAAAAACCGTTATAATCCGTGTCTTCGGTTGACAACTCATAAAATTTTTCCACCCGGATAATTTAAATTATCCGGGTGGAAAAACATGAATTACAGCGCCTATTTAGACCCAGCCGCGGACCTTCATGGCATCAACAACTCGCTTGACTGATACCACATAAGCCGCCTGGCGCATATTGATTTTGAACTTGCGGCTGGTCTCCAGCACGGAATGGTATGCCGCGCTGATACGCTTGTCCAGCCTATCATACACTTCGGCCTCATCCCAATAGAACATGTATGCATTCTGCACCATCTCGAAATAAGAGACCGTCACACCACCGGCATTACACAGGAAGTCCGGGATTACATGGACGCCGTTTTTGTACAGGATATCATCGGCTTCTGGAGTGGTAGGGCCGTTGGCCAGCTCAGCTAATATTTTAGCTTTAATCATGTGGGCATTATTCCCGGTAATCACATTCTCAATGGCGGCCGGGATCAGGATATCTACATCCAGAGCTAGAAGCTCTTCATTGGAGACTTTCTCGACATCCGGCAATGAGCAAACAGAGCCGGACTCTTCCTTGCATTCAATAGCCCTTTTCGGGTCTATTCCGGACTCGCAGTAGATTCCGCCTTTGCTGTCACAAGCAGCCACCACGCGGCAGCCGAACATGTCCTGGCATAATCGGGCGGAGAAATAGCCGGCATTGCCATAGCCCTGTATAGCGACTGTGGCTTTTCTGAGATCAATACCGAGAGATATGGCTGCTTCCCTGATAGTGAACATGCCGCCTCGAGCCGTGGCGTCGCCCCGGCCGGGAGAACCTCCCACAATCAAAGGTTTGCCGGTGATCACGCCGAACTGAGGTTTTCCGGAAATTACCGAATACTCATCCATCATCCAGGCCATGATTTGCGGAGTAGTATAAACATCCGGAGCCGGGACATCTTTTTCCGGGCCGATAAGCGGATAAATGGCTCTTACGTAAGCGCGGCTTAAACGTTCCAGTTCGCCCGCAGACATCTCTTTCGGATTACAGATTATACCGCCTTTAGCCCCTCCCAGGGGCACGTCCACCAGAGAGCATTTCCAGGTCATCCAGGCTGCCAGTGCACGAACTGTATCAATCGTCTCATCCGGATGAAAACGGATTCCACCCTTTCCCGGCCCCCGGGCATCATTATACAGGACCCGAAAGCCCTGGAATACTCTGACTTTCCCGTCATCCATGCGGACCGGCAATGATACATGCAGCTCTCTCAAGGGGTTCTTCAGGACGGCTGTTACCTGCGGGTCCAGATTGAGGATTTCCGCACATTTGTCAATTTGCCTTTTAACAATCTCAAAAGGGTTATTTCCCGAGATTTTTAGGGGATCACTGGTCTGTACCATTTAAACTACTCCTTTTTGTATTTAACAGTTCATTGCCTGGATTCTGTCAGCTTCTTGCAGAGCCTGTCGTAAATCTATCGGCGCCTGCCTCGCGCTCATTTCGAAATGACCGATCGGGCTTTTTCCTGTCGGTTTTAGGATTGGCGAATATTAACCGGAACTCCTTTTGATTTCAAATATTGTTTAACTTCAGGTATAGTTATTTCTTTAAAATGGAAGATGGACGCCGCCAGCACTGCCGAGGCTTTACCTGCAGTCACAGCCTGGTACATATGTTCCAGCTTACCGGCACCTCCGGATGCTATTACAGGTATCGATACCGATTCTGCGACTGCCCGGGTCATCTCCAGATCATATCCGGCTTTAGTGCCATCAGTATCTTTGCTGGTCAATAAAATTTCGCCGGCCCCCAATTCTTCTATTCTCCTGGCCCACCCGACCAGTTCGAGACCAGTAGCTTCATTGCCGCTTTTAACCACCACCTGCAATCGGGGCGCCTGGCTGCCGGATGGATTTTTTCTGGCATCGATAGCCACTACCAGCCGGCCCTGACCAAACTCTCTGGAAGCCTGGCTGATAAGGTCTGGGTTCTTTACTGCGGCAGTATTAACAGAGACTTTGTTTACTCCCAGTTCCAGCAGTGCCCTCATATCATCCAGGCTATTTATGCCTCCGCCTACAGTAAAAGGGATGGTTATTACATCGCAGACCCTTTTGACCCATTCCAATCGGGTCTTGCGATCTTCAACTGTAGCCATAATATCCAGAAAAACCAACTCGTCAGCGCCCTGTTGGCAGTAGGCCAGAGTAGCTTCCACGGGATCGCGGGCATCCTTAAGATTTTCAAACTTAACGCCCTTGACTACCCTGCTATCCTTAATATCAAGGCACGGAATAACTCTTATCTCTTTCACCTGAGCAACTCCTGAAATTCTTTAAGATCTTGGTATTCTATTACGGTGGCCATGCTTTTGTTTAGGGATTCTATTCCCGCCTCATGTGCCGCGGCCATGGGGTTTAGCCCTCCCAGTAAAATCATTCCAACTTTATTCGGTTCTACCGAAATTTCACAAACCGGTTCACTGGGGTATCCCTGCATAATCACTCCACCCAGCCCGCTTTTTCTCAACCCTTGCAGAACACGTTCGGCAACCGGCAAGCAAACAGAAGGAATTTCTCTAAAGTTAGCCAGGATTTCTCCATTGCCGGTACGAGCCGTATTACTTACTGTTGTCATTCCGGCTTTGATAAAAATCTCCGAAGGATCGAGTGAGCAGCCGTTGTAGTAGATGATTTCGATAAAACGTTTGGCTTTACGCTTGTCCAATTGCAGCAGCCCTGCGAAACGAGAGTCCATGGGGATCCCCGCCTTGAGCAATGCCCCATTGATGACAATACTGCACACCGTGGCGAACCCGATATGGTCGGAAGGCACCATTACATCTCCTATTCTTTCCCCTCCGGTAGCCGTGGCTACCAGGGAGCTGGCGCATAACCCACTTTCGAAAACCGGTATCATCAGTTGCAGCGCCCGGGCATAATTGTCCCGGCTGAAAAAGGAGATATTAACGGGAATGAGACCGCGTTTACTTTCAAAATCAAAGCTGGAACGATATGTTAAAACCTCGATTCTGGTAATGGCAAATCCGACCTTGTCTTTTACCAGCGCGCTTCTCATCTCGGCCTGCCCTTTTTCGGTGATTACCCGGCCGTCCCGGCTCCTGACAAGTTCGGTTAAACCCCTCTCATCGGTGATTTTTAAATGGTAACGTACAGCCCTCTCACTGAGATTAATCCCTTGCTCTTCCAGGTGGCGTGCAATTATGCGAGAACCAGCCGGCTCTTGCAGGCTGTACAGCACCTTTAGAATGGCGAGCACTTTCCTCTCTACGTCTTGAAACTCAAAACTCATTGCGCCCGGCTTATAGGCAACCTTCTGCCGTTAGCATTATTTTAATGCGGCAAATTGCTGCGATTTTGAAACATATTCAAAATATATTAACTTGAATTAATAGCAAAGTCAAGAGATATATTCGATATATTCGATATTAAATCAAGCTAATGTCGTTAATTAGTCAGCAGGGCACATGCGGAAGTCTCTTACCGATTGGCTGGTTCATGAAGCGGCTTAAAACCGGTCTAAATTACCGTATTCAGCTATTATAATTATATCTTGCCCCCGTGTTCATTAAGAATCTTCGGAGGAGGACCGTTATGCAGTTCTCGCAGAGTCTCATGACAGATGATCCGATATTTTCAGTTTTAAGGCAGTACTTTCCTCAAATTTCTTCCATGATATACTCTACATGAACACAGCTAAGATGAACAAGTGCCTTGGGAATCACCTGTTTTGTCAGACAGTTTCCTGTGATCTGGTGAGCTCTCATCACCTTCTCCACCGAGGGCGGTATGCCGACTGCCCGGGGCATACTCTGGTATGTCAACCGGCACTGGTGCACGCTGGGCTTACCGAGCCCCTGCATACCCGGCATTATTATCTCCAGTATAGAATGGAAAGGCCCTCAGAACGGCATGGGTGGAACGTTTTTTATTCCCAGTTCTTCACGGGCTCTCTTGAGTAGTATCCGGAGACATGTTCCAAGCTGGTCGCGCTGCTCATCTGAAAGTTCGGACATCATAGATCGTATAAATTCACTATCCATTACCTTGATGCAAATATCACGGCCTTTGGGTGTAATGGAAATTCTGACCAATTTTTTATCTTTTTCGTCCCGGTGTTTAGTGATATATCCGCTGGCTACCATTCTGGATATCAATTCGGATACCGAATGACGTTCCAGAGAAAAATAGCGCGACAGAACCGTGGGAGTTATCTGGCCTTTAAATCCCCAGATAAACACCAGAGCCGCCGCCTGGTTAGGAGGCATATAGCGGCCGGTCCTTTTTTCCCTGGCTTTGAATATAGCTGATCTGGTTTGGGCCAGCAGCAGCCACAATCTGTAGTATTCATCAATAAAGGACGTTTCATCCATTATTCGTTCCCTTGCCGGATTTCCGGTCTAAATATTATTCACTCCAGGCATAGTAAAAATAACTGATGGCTTAGAAACCCTCAGCCGGATTATTTTCCACGAAGACGGGAACCAGTCAATTAAACGGGACATCGCCCAGGTTGACATCCTTTTCGGTGGAGATGACCTCGATCACCTTCTTCTTACCGTTCAGAGATAGCTTGAGGTTAAACACACTGACCGGCAGTCCCTCGAACCAGAAGTCTCCGAACCCGTCCGTCTGAGTAGTATAGCTCTTGCCGTTAGCGGTATCGATCAGGGTACAGTTAGCCCCGATGATTACCTCCTTAGCCACCGGATCATAGAGCGTGCCCCCGATAAACTTCTGCGGGGTATTCAGATAGTATGCCCGGGGTGAGGTCTGATGCTCGGCTCCCAGGACCTCCGCCT
>JAQULX010000020.1 GCA_028718465.1 Dehalococcoidales bacterium
GAAGATATAGAAAATTTACATAAATTGGGAGGTTATTTATGGTTATTAATGAGCAACTTAGAATGGCTGAGGGAGCGGAGGCTGAATTCAAAAGGCTCCAGACGCTGACGGCTGAAGCTCCAGCTCTCAGGGCCGCAGCGGCAAAGGAGAAACGCCACGAAAAGTGGCGGATTCAGCGCGAAGCAGCCATGAATGAGGCCAAAAAGCACGCAGTCAGATCAGAGGAATTACAGCAAGAAACTATTAAGTCATTGCTTCAGGCTGCCGCTGAAAGCTGCTATCAACTTTTTGCAGCTATCCGGGAGATCGCTTCCGAACGCGACAAAGCCGTGGAGATGCTGCTCGTTGTTGATAAGATTGATTATCTGCGTGAGCTGGAATCCAGAATGGAAAGCGATCATGAGGGTAAAGAGAAAGCCAGTTCTTATGCCCGAGCATTAGCCGCGATGCATGGTATTGAAAATGCAAAAAGGCTGTTGGAAGATCTTGGCCCTGGCTTTGACTACTTCACCGGCTGCGATCTCAGCCAGAAGCTTAATCGTGACGTTGCAATGTTCGTAAAAAATGCAGCATTACCGCCAATACAAATGCCAGTGGGGTCACCGAACGACAAGACGGCCCTCATGGTGGCATATAATCATTAGGGAGTTCTGGGGGCCTCCGAAACAGGACTCCATTTCTATATTGCCAGGGAGCAGGAGACTATTCGACCCTCCTGCTCCCGAATAAAAGGGATATTAAAGAAATCAGGGACCGGGAGCCTCCATACGGCCCTGTGTAATAGGGAAGGGATTTGAAACCCCTTCCCGGTTCTTTCCATCATGAGAATAAAAAAGGGGGGCCGGCCGGCAGCTCCCCCTGTATTATCCCTGATGAAATCTATGGGTTTATGGCAAGTCTATTTCTCCTGTGGCCTTGGCTATCCATCCGTTCACAAAGGCTCTCACTATGTCCTGAAAATCGCCGATTACCATAGGCGGGTTATCGCAATGCTTACCGATGTCATCCCACCATTTCAGGATATAGGCTTTAAGGGCCGGCCTGGCTTCTATCTTCTCCTGGAGATATTTGTCGTTACATATTTTATATTCCTCTATCGTTCCTGCCAGGTAGTCAATCATTGAATCTGTCATGTATGGCTCGAATCTGGTAGAGTCATCAAATTTGATGTGGTGGGTCATCCCATTGGGCATCGTGATAGTGATAAAATCTCCGATTTTAGTTTCATTGCTGATCATTACGTCTTCACTCCTTTTTTTATTTTTTAACTTAATGATGCTGTCAACTTGGTTTTGATCCACTTTAAGGCGTCTTGAAAAACCGGGCTGTTATCCGGGAGCTTCTCCGCGATCCTCAGCTCTACTGCCAGTTTAGCGGCCACCTGGGTTTCAATGGAAAGGCGCTCTGAGCGGATCTCTTCCGGGGATTTGCCGTAAGCCCTCCGGGAGCTGCCGGCGCCCTTGACTATCACTGGCAGGCCGTTGATATAGGCGTTGATGACTTTGCGGTTTACGTAATCCCCACTTTGTGAGGTCTCGATATCGAATTCAATAACCTGGTTGACACCATTCCGGATGACGGGGAATAACTTTGAATCAAAAGTGAAGTAGGAATATTTACCCTCTCCATCGTTAGCTGCGAAGGAAAGCTTCGGGAGCTTCTTTTCGCCTACCTCGACTATTGACCCGACCGATAGAATAGTCAAGCTCTTTTTCTCAGCCATATTACACATTCCCTGCTTTTAATCTTTCTATCATTTCATCTAACAACTTAACACCATGCTCTTCGCTGGCCATGAACCCATGATAGAAGCCCCATATCCGGGGCACCATTTGAGAAACAGTGCACAACCCTTCCGGACTTCCATAGTCTATTTCTTTCAAACAGAACTGATACAATGCCTCTCTGAGGTGTTCCCATTTGTCACCGTTAACCTCGTGTAACTCGAGAAGGGCTCCGGTAAGCTGAGTGATATTTTCGGTAGTAGCCGTTTCTTCAGAATCCGGGATAATATAACGAGATAACTTTCTTTCCATTTCGTCAAAATCCATGCTAATCCTCCTTGTATTCTGCAATCGGTTTGCCGCATGAAGGACATACCGGCTCTTTTTCATCGGGCTCATGCCTTCTCGTAAACACTGCTTTGATAGGAGCGGTATCCCCTTGCCAGCCGCAGCTGCATACCAGTACCACGCCGGGGCTTTCCTCGAAGCTGATACCGGATTTCTGCATGTTCAACCACTGGTCAGCTTCATGGAGAACATTTTCGATTGTGGCATGGAGTGTAAAACGGGAAACCTCATTCCCTTCATGGAAAAGGATTAAAGCGTGGTCATCCTCTTCCAGGTAAAGGCCGGCGTCCCTGTGTGCCTTGAGCAATATACGGTTCAGGAACTCATTGCGCTTTGCCTTCGGGGATCGATAGCCCTCCGGAACCCTGTAAAGAAGGCCGCAGGAAAGGCATTTGGCAACGGCTTCACGGTCCGGGTATTGCCGGCAACCGCAATGGGGGCAGGTCACACCGGCTGATTCACCGTAAGCGCCAATGACCTCCCGGCCGTACTTCAGTTTCTTGATGATAGAGTCCAGGGCTTCACGGGTTAGGGGCCCACGTGATACAATGTTGTTTGCGGGTCCGCTGCCGGGTTGTGCATTGTCTGCCAGGACGCTTTCAGCTCCGGAGCGGGCTCCCTTTTTTATTTCTGTTACCATTGCTTTTCTCTCCTTTATAATCTTTATATATCCCTATGTATCCTTATATTATCACTATTATTAACCTTTGTCAATACCTATCTTTCCTTATATTGACTTTATATTGCTGTATATGTTAGCATGTTGATTGACGGAGGAAGGTTTATGACGGATGGATATTTGAATTTAAAAGAGGCTCGTGAATACCTGGGGATATCCAGGGTTAAAATGACTAAGCTTGTTAAAGATGGAGTATTGAAGGCAATCCCGGATCCTCTTGACTCCAGGTCTATGCTGGTAAAAAAGGACGATGTAGAAAAGCTCCGGCTCCGGGATAAATAGGCCGGCATCAATCCGATAAAACGCTTGTTCTAAAAAATAGCTCACTGACGCTGTATTTGCCAAATCTGACAGAGCAGGGTAGTAAGATACGGGTAAGGGGCTAAACTATCCGCCAGCCTTATGCTTTAGGCGTGGAAAATCGAGGATTTCAGCGACCGGCCGGACGGTTTTTCGCCTGGCATTAAGTAGCCGGTAAGGGATTTTGTAAAGCCCGGTTGAATTTACGTAACGTTAAAAATTAAAATAGATTCATGGGTAAAATGGAAGCGATAAAAGAACCTCAGGAGCAGCCGGCCCAGCCGGTCCTTTCCTCCCGTGAGAATAACCTCATCAAGGAGCTGAGGAAAATCCAGTACGGTAGTGTAACAATCTTCATCCAGGCCGGGAATCCGGTCAGGATAGAGAAAGCGATCGAGAGTCGAGTCCTTTAATTAAATAATTTCCACCAGAGTGAAAAACACGCGGCGGATTTAGCAGGCTAACACCTGCGAGTCCGCCGCTTTTTATTTCTTAAGAAATAATAAAGGGGTGTATGACGTGCCATCATTAGTACGCCAAAAGAAGGAAAGATTCATTTGCCCTGTAATGGATGACCGACATTATCCTATCTGCCAGCGGTGCCCTCTTCCCTACTGCAAGTACGATAAAACCGGCCGGGAGTACTTTGCAAAAAGAAATCAGGGTATTTATTGGTACTGGCTTGAGGGCCGTTGCCAGCCGGCATATTTCCGCCCTAAGCTCCTGGCTATTGCCATGAAGTTTGGAATCAACACCCGGCAGCAGGTCTGGGAGATCATCCAGAAGGAACGGAACCGGATCATCTACGGTTCTACGGAGCTGCCGACGTGGAAGAGAAGCTGACGAAAGCGGAGTTCCTGGAACGGATGACAGAGCGCCTGGAGCTTTTCAATCTGGGGATTGTCGAAGGTATCAAGCATCAGGGCTTCCCAGGGGGTATCCTGAAGGAAAGGAGCCCTGAGGCCTATCAGAAACTTGCTGCATATATTTCAAAGGTAATGGACTACGCAGTTGCCCGGGCTGTCGAGCTGGTTTATATGGACCTTGACGACCGGAGAGGATGAAGGACTTGCCAAACCAAAAATGGAAGGGAGGGGAAAAACCCCTCCCTTTTTATGTTTTTACTAGCCTCAATTCAAGGCTGGTGTTTTGGTGCTAAATTGGTGCTATATTCTTGTAACAACTAATACCATCTAGTACCTGTTAGCCTTAAAACGATATTTTGTTAATCAATACAATTGTTCTAATTTAGCCTCAATGGTACTGTTTGGTATGCCTGCTATAGAATTTCAAGACCGCTACCATAGACCACTCGGACACCCATCCGCGAGGCTGAATTACCGTTTATTCTATTTTTCCAGAGTAGGAAGATAGCGGTGTTTGGCAATCCGCTTTCTACCAACTGATTCATTATAAGACGGTTCGGGCGCCTCGTCAAAACGCTTTGCTTTCTCAAACAGGCCGGTCTAACGACCGTACATATGCCTGGGCGGAGAAAAGGCCTGCCAGACTTCATCACAGGCATTCTTATCTTCTTGAGAAATGGTGATATCAAGAGCCTTAATGTTTTCCTCCAGCTGTTTAATGGTAGTTACGCCGGAAAGAAAAGACGTAATAGTCGGGTTATTCAATATCCAGGCTAAGGCAAATTGAGGCATGGTCAGGTCGTTTTTGGCCGCCAGTTGCTTAAACCGGTCAACGGCTTCAAAGTTCCTGGCATTCCAGTACCTCTGGAGGTACATGGGGCCCATGTCTTTAAGGGTGAACCGGCCTTCTACCGGAGGCTTGCCGAACTCATGGAGGCCGGTCAGGAGTTCTCCTGCCAGGGGATTAAAGACGCAAACGCCAACGCCTTCACTCTGGCACAGGGGAAGCAGTTCATATTCGATATCCCGGGCGAGTAGATTATAAGGCGGCTCGATACAGTCAAAACGGGCCAGGTTATACCGGTCGCTGACCCAGAGGGCTTTGCAGAGCATCCAGGCTTTGAAGTTGGAACAACCGATATAGCGAACTTTACCCTGGTGCACCAGATCGTCCAGGGTTCTCAGAGTCTCATCCAGGGGGGTATCATAATCCGGCATGTGACAGTAATACAGGTCGATGTAGTCGGTCTGTAAACGGCGCAGGCTTCCCTCAATTGCCTTTAGAATATACTTGCGGGACAGATCAAACCCGGCCTCGAGAGCCTTTTTGGAACCTACTTTAGTGGCGATTATTACCGAGTCCCGGTTGCCCTTTACAGCCTTGCCGATAATTTCCTCTGACTTGCCTCCGGAATAGCCGTCGGCAGTATCGATAAAATTGACCCCCATATCGATAGCCTTGTTAATAATCTTTATGGACTCGTCTTCAGGGACCTGGCTCCCCAGGGTCATGGTTCCCAGACAGAAGGGGGAAACTTTTAAACCGGATCTGCCAAGTTTTCTATACTGCATCATTCTCTCCTTTAAATTATTTTACTGAGAAAGATATTATCTTAAATACCAGGATAAAAGATAGACCTGTAATCATTGCCAAATAGACTAACCTTCAGATGCAATACTCAGGATTCACAGGGTGCCATTATAAAAACTAAGATAATCCGGTCTCATTATAAAGTAAATTTATTCTTTATGAATGATATTGAAAGGCATTTTGTTATTTTAGCAAAAATAAGTGTCACCTCATATGTCACAAAGCGGTCAGCGACTCAATCTGACAGGTTTTAACAGCAGATTGGTGATCAGCCCCAGCAGGCTTAAAACTGCGCAAACAATAAAAGCAGCCTGGTAACGACCTGTAATATCGAACAAGTATCCGGTTATCAACGGTCCCAATGCTCCTATCGCTACGGTGCCTCCACCTACAGCGCCAAAAATCGTCCCGTGGAATTTTAATCCAAAGAAATCAGCGGTCATGGGCGATTGTGATGAGCTTATACAGCCTAAACCCAGGCTGGAGATAATGGCAAAGAGGTATAACTCCCATGTTTCGGTAGCCTGTATCAACCATATCAGAGAGATGAGTATTATAATAAACCCAATCAATATAGACTTTTTATTGCCGATCCTGTCTGCTATGGCGCCGAACCCCAGCCTGCCCGCCAGCAAAGCTCCTCCCATTAGAGATAGTATAGTGGAGGCTGTTGCAGCGGACAACCCTATTTCGATGGCATGGGGCGCTATATGTACCAGGAGAGAAAGAAAGCAATATCCATAAGCCCCCAGCATAAAAATGATCATCCAGAATAACCTGGTATGCATCGCTTCCTTCAGGGAAAAATCTTCGATCTCCTTTCTAACTGCTCTCTTAAGGGGGATCTGGGGGTCCTGCTTTAATGTGACATTCCGGGTTTGTTTATTCTTTAAGAAAAGCGCCGGAACAAATATAAGAGCAAAAACGATCATTCCAAAGATAATATAGGATATCCGCCAATCATAATTAGCAATGAGTTGATAAGAGATCAGCGGCGATAGCAGTTGGCCGAATCCGTTAGCGGCCAAAGCGATACCGGTCATTAAAGTCCTGTTGGTTGTAAACCATTTGGTCAGACTGGTAACAACCGGTACCACTATCCCTCCCAGTCCAACGCCTAACGCTATTCCGTATATCAGGTACATTTGCCATAGATTATTGACCAGGAACATCAAAATAAAACCTGTTCCGGAAATCAGGCCGCTGAATAACAATACGACTCTGGTGCCGTATTTGTCGCTTAACCTGCCGGAGACAACGCTCATAATCCCTTCGATTATCATGGAAATGGAGAACGTGCCGGACATCTCGGCGCTGCTCCATCCCATATCATTAGCCATCGGTTTAAAGAAAACACCGAAAGCGCCGCGTGATCCACCTGCAGCCATCATGGCCATTGAGAGGGATAAAACCAAAATGCCGCTATAAAGCGACGATGATCCGGAGTCGGGTGTGAAAGGTGTTCTGGAATTTGTCATAAAAACCTCACAGGATACCTTCAATTATACACCATGACCGGCTTTCGAAATAGCAAGAGATTATATAAGCCGGAGAGATTCCTTAATCATAAATCAATATTCTCTCACTGCGGCGGCGAAGTTAAGGAAGGGTGTTAAGGAATGAGGCCCCTCCATGTTGACAATGGAATACGGCGGCAATCCTTTATTATCCTGTCATTCCGGCATGCTTTCGCATGCCGTTAACAAGTGGATTTATCCCGTCTACGATTGGAACTAACATATTTGTGATTAAGGAGACAGCAAAAGATAGGTCTGTGGGTACTGTCTTAAAAGGTGCGATTACGTTCAGTATTGCAGATACGGTCAGCATGGTTATTCCTGTTCTGGTTCCCCAAATGGCGGCGGTATTACCCAATCTTATGAAATAGAGCCCGGGCTGTCTGTCCGGCCGGGATACCTGGTGGAAAAGGATTGAGATGGAAATGATTTTCAGCGCTATGGCTGTTATCCGTTAATACCACCAGCTTCCGCGTACCAACCTCCAGATTAGCCCGATAATCAGGATTGCCAGAAATACCCAGAACAGGATAACCGCAATGCTGGCAAATCCGGATGCCACTCCGCTAAAACCCAGAATCGCGAAGATTATCGTAAGTACCAGCAATCCGATAATCAGCCCCATATTAATGTCTTCCTCCCCAAGTATTACATAACCTACTATTACATTCTAATTCCTGGGGGCAAGGATAAGATCAGCAATTACATTCAGACTTCTTCAACAGGTAAGTAAAAACAGCCTACGCATTATTCCCGGGCCGGGTAATTGCAATTATTTAAGAAAGGTTTTTCACTGGTAAGTCTCATCCCTCCATGTCCTTCGTTTTATACTTTTCCGGATGACACGAAAAACAAGTGCAGGCCGGAGGCTGGCGGGCAGGAGACCGAGGCTTAAGAGGTCTCCGGAATCAAGCCGCATGAACCCATGCCGCTGGCAATATACATTGTAGAATTTTAATAAATTTCCCAGCCGCCTATTGACAAGCGGATTTATGAATGGTATATTTTTTCTTTAAAGTACCTAGTTACTCTAGGTATTCTGGATGTCTAGGTACTTTAATAGCTAAAGCCGCTTTTTCAACCGTAAAAGGAGCGGTACATCGAGCGGCTGAGCGGGACAGACCAGCACTACGATTTAAGCCGCTGTGGAGTTAAGGATTTGAAGATGCCGGATATATGTTTTCTCTCCGGGAGGAGGGCGTTATCCGGTCAGCTAAACCCGGACGAATATATGAGGTAAAGATAGACTGCGGAAATTTGGTTTTCATTGTGGTAATAGTTCAGATGATAGTTCAAGTGAAGGAGGGAAAATGGCCGATTCAAGGAAAGTGGTTTTGCTGGGGAGCGATGCCGGTGGCACGATGACCGACATGATCCTGGTAGACAGCACCGGCGATTTTGTTGTCGGAAAGGCTTCAAGCACCTATCAGGACGAGTCGATTGGTTTTATCGAATCAGTTAAAGACGCCCTGGAAACCTGGAACATCGATTTTAATAAAGAAATCAAGAATGTTTTGCCGGACGTGATGGCGGCGGTTTACTCCGGGACTACCATGCTGAATACACTGTTGACCAGGACCGGGAAGAAGGTCGGCATCATCATTACCAAAGGCTTTGAAGACACCCTTTTACATGAACGCGGCGGAGGAATTCACGCTGGTTACAGCTTTCAAGACAAGATGGATAAATGTACCCATGTCCACAATGAACCCTTCGTTCCGAAAAAGCTGATAAGGGGCGTCACCGAAAGGATATCCATGTTTGGAGAGGAGGTGATACCCTTATATGAAAACGAAGTGCAGCAGGCTGTTTCCGATTTGCTGGACAGGAACGTAGATGGGATCGCGATACTCTTTTTGTTCTCTTACCTGAATCCGGTCCATGAAATGACAGCGGCGGGAATCGCCAGGGCGGTAATGCAAGCCCGGGGTAAACAAGTCCTGCTCTATACTTCGTGCGAGCTGGTGCCGATTACCCGTGAAGGCCCCCGGTTAAACGCCCTGGTTTTACAGGCCTACGGCGCCGAACCTGTCAGAAAGCACATACAGGAGATTGAGAGGAACCTCCAGGATATCGGATATAAGCATCCTTTACAGATCATGCTGGCGGACGGCGGGATCTCTAATATCAAGTACCCGTCCCTGTTCAAGGCCTGTTTCTCCGGACCGATCGGCGGCATGCTGGGCGGCCGGTATCTCTCCCGCATATTGAATATGCCCAACCTGGTCTGCGCGGATATGGGTGGCACCAGTTTCGATGTTGGCCTGATCATGGGTGGGGAAACCATCCTCTTGAGGGAAGTCGAGCTGGGCCGGACTGTACTCAACATACCTACCCTGGCTATCGATTCTATCGGCGCCGGCGCCGGTCAATATCTTACCATCGATCCTGAGTCGAAAAGAGTGGATATTGGTCCGGGAAGCGCCGGCTCCGAACCTGGCCCTGTCGCCTATAATGCCGGCAATCAGACTCCGACGGTGATGGATTGCGCGGTAATCCTGGGAATCCTGAATCCGGACTACTACCTGGGCGGCAAAGTTAAACTGCATAAGGACCTGGCTCTTCAAGCGATCAAAGAGAAATGCGCCGACCCTCTTGGGGTGGGCCCTTACCAGTTTGCTGAAGGTGTTATCGATTTGATCAATGCCAGGATGAGGGACCATATCCTCACGGTTCTTTCCGTGAGGGGCTATTCTCCTTCCGATTACGATATTATCGGTTATGGTGGGGCAGGGCCGATGTTCCTGGCAGGCTACACGACCGGGATACCCTTTAAAGGCATTTTTACGGTGCCCTGGGCCGCGGCTTTCTCAGCCTTCGGATGCACCGCCGCCGATTATATGCACCGCTATCAGAAATCAACGCTGGTAGCCATCCCGCCACAGGCGGACGCGATGTATAAGGGCTATATGGCCATGGTGATCAGCATGGGCTGGGAACAACTGGAGCAGATCGCCATCCGTGAAATGGAAGAGGAAGGCTTTAGAAAAGAAAATATTTCTTTCCGTCAGACGGCCTATATCAGATATACCCAGCAGTTGGAAGATGTGGAGGTCTTCTCTCCGCTTCCCCGGCTGCAAACTCCCCAGGACCTGGACCAGCTTATTGCCGCTTTTGAAGAAGTCTATTCCAGGAAATACGCTCATGCGGCCAAATTTTCCGAGGTGGGCTATCAGATCTTTGAACTGGGTTTAATTGCCACGATTCCCAAGCTTAAACCCAAATTAAAGAAATACCCTGCGGCCGGAAAAACGCCCGGTCCGAAAGCTCTCAAGGGTGAGCGGGAAGTCTACGTCAAAGGAGAATGGAAGAAAGCCGGAATATACGAGATGGACTGGCTTGAGAGCGGCAACGAGATAGAAGGGCTGGCAGTCCTGGAAGCCCCCTCCACTACGATGCCTGTGCCTGAAGGTCGAAAGGTAGTGGTGGATGAGTATAAAAGATTATGGCTTAAGGAGGTCTGAAATGGTCCAAACAATAGAAGCAGAACAGGGCATTGGGTGGGGCAACCGGACACTGAAGGAGATGCTCGATGAGATAGAGAAGCTCTATCAGGAAAGCGGCTATTATTTCGGCCTGAAAACGCTTCCACATGCGGACCAGGACCCTATGAAGCTGGAGTTGTTTCATTCACGACTGCTTTCAGCCGCCATCGCCGGCCGGGAGACTACGCGCATGATCAGCGCCGCTCCCCAGGTCAGGGAAGTGGCAGAACTGGCAGTCGCTCTCTATACACCTGAAGGGGATTGCATCCTGCAATCCAACGGCATCATCATCCACATCCCGCTTATGGGACAGGTAATACAATGGATGATCCGGCAGGGATATGAAGATGAAGGCATCAGTGATGGGGACTGCTATACCTCCAATGACTGCGCGATAGCCGGGCTGCATACCGCCGATATCTATGATATACAACCGATATTTCACCAGGATAAGCTGGTCGGCTGGGTCGGCTGCGTGATCATGGAAGCCGAAATCGGGGGATTGCTTCCCGGCTGTATGCCCTGCGGAGCTACGGACAGATATGTGGACGGTCTCAAGTTTACCGCCGAAAAGAGCGCGGTCAATAATTTGCATCTAAAAAGTTATGAACGCCGGGTGCAAGCGGGCATTCGCATGGCGGACATGTTCCTCCTTAACCGGAAAGGAGCCCTGGCGGCTGATATCAAGGTCAAGTCCGAAATAAACCGTATCATAGAGGATTTTGGAATCGACTACTATATGAATGCTATCCGGGAGATTATCGAGCTTGAACGCCGGACGCAGATCGAAAGAGTCAAAAGGCGCACCGTGCCCGGGAAATTTCATTCCCCGTCCACTATTGAAATCTACATGACACGGACTATTGCGCCGCCCCATCATGCGGTCGACCGCATCACACTGGTCCCCTGGGACTTTCATATCAAACCCAACGGGACGTATTATATCGATTTTGACGGCGCAGGCTCGTGGCGATGGCATGTTCATAACAGCACGCCCTCATCTCTTACCGGTGCTGTTTGCATGGTAATAACCCAGACGATTTCCTATACCGGCAAGTCAAATCACGGGACTTTTCTGACGGTGAATATGAATACCCCTTATGATACTTTCGCCAATCCCGGCACTCCCAACTTCCCCGCCTGCAATCTTTTCGCATGGCCGGAAAACGGCGGCCCCAAGCTGATGGCCCAGCAGTCGCACGCCTTTTTCTGCCGGGGCTTTGTTGAGGAGGTCCGGGCCGGGAGCACGTCCTGTGCCGGTGGGGGCGGCGCTATCGCCGGCAAAGACGCCATAGGCAAGGACTACAGTTTCCTGTCCACTGAGCCGGCCGGGGCCATGGGTGGCGGCGCTTTTGCTATCCGGGACGGCGTTATTTCCGAAGGCATCTGGCAGCCGGATACCGATATGGGCAATGTCGAGATCTGGGAGCTGATGCTGCCGATGCTCTGGTTAGGACGCAAGCTGCTGCCGGACTCATGCGGGTTCGGGAAATACCGCAGCGGCTATTCTTTGATTTCGACATATTTGATTTACAAGACCCCGCAGCTGGCTATCGAAATAGGGCCTGCCAGTCAGAACGACAGGATATACCCCGACCTGGGAATGTTTGGTGGATACGTCGGTCCCAGCAGTTGGACCAAACTGCTGGTAGATACCAATACCAGGGAATTGATCAAGGAGAAAAAGCCGCTTCCTCACGGCGCGGACAAGCCCGGATACAGCGACCTGGAGACTGTCCAGGCCCGTAAATCGGTTGTCGAGACCAGCAGCGGGACTTATATCAAAGATATTGTAAAAGACGGGGACATCTGGCAGTGCTTTTACGGCGCTACTCCGGCCGGATTCGGTGATCCGATAAAAAGAGACCCGGCGCTGGCAAAACGGGACCTGGATAATGGACTGCTGACGATTGAAAGTTGCCGCCATATCTACTGTATCGAAGCGTATTATGATGATAAGACGGAAGAGTGGATAATCGACGAGGCGAAGACCGCCATTCTACGGGCCGATAAAAGAAAGGAAAGATTGGCAAAAGGAGTTCCGGCTGAAAAGTGGTGGAAGGACCGCCGGCAGGACCTTATCGATAACCGGATGCCTCTTCTGGTCCGGCAAATGTATAATGATTCATTGTCCAAAGGCCAGAGATGGTCCCAGGAGTTCAGAGACTTCTGGCAATTGGAAAAAGACTTTGTCTTTAAGGAGAGCTAGGATGACAGAAAATTCTTATCCCAAAGAGATAATAAAAGACCTTATGGATGGGAAGCTGCCCTGGGACCGGACTAAACAGATCATCAGCGGATACAAGGACGAAGACAGGTTCGCCAAATATCTTGAAATACTTCAGGAAAGGGTTGCCTGGAAAGAAAGAATTCTCCTTCCCCTGACGGATGATTTGTATATCGTCCAGAAAGGCGATGACAGGGTTGTGAAATGCTCCTGCGGATATGAGTTCGGTGACTACAGGGTTAACTGGAAGCTTAAAGCCCTCATCCATATCAGAAACTCTACGGATGAAATCAGGGAACTGTATCCTTATTCCGGTGCGCCGGACCCGCAGTATTGCGAGATACGCGAACATTATTGTCCCGGCTGCGGCTCCCAGCTTCAAGTAGATACGGTCCCATTTGGCTATCCGGCAGTTTTCGATTTTTTGCCGGACCTGGACAGTTTTTATAAAGAATGGCTGGATAAACCATTGCCTCAGGAGAAGGAATTCAAAGACCTGAGCTTCGACTTCATTAAAACAGGCTGGGTGTAAAGAAAAATCCCTCTCCCTTGAATTCGCGACGATTACGAATCCGGGAGGTGGGTAGTCGAAGCATTTGCCATCTTTGCCGTCTTGCGAACGCCCTGGCTACCTGAGATAATCGAAGAGCCTGGATTAAACAAGGAGCTTTTAGATTGGCTGCAAAGGACGCCCGGAGAATACGCGGTACCTCGCGGTGACGGGCAGGAAACAGCGCTTCAGCATGACAGGTAAAGATGAGCGGAGGTGAAAAAACGAATCAGGAATTAGCGGGAAAAACAGCACTGGTTACCGGTTCGGGCAGGGGAATCGGGAGAGCGATAGCTCTTAAACTGGCCGGTATGGGTTCAAAAGTGGCCGTTAACGATTTACCGGCCACTGCCGAAGCCGCCGAGGTCGTTGCAGAAATCGAGACATCCGGTGGAGAAGCGGTGCTGTCTCCGGCAGATGTAAACGACTCCGGACAGGTGAAGGCCATGACAGACAGGATTATCGAAAAGTGGGAGAGGATCGATATCCTGGTGAACAATGCGGGGATTGTGAGAAACAATCTTATGCTGCGTCTGTCGGAAGAAGAATGGGACGCCGTGGTTGATACTAACCTGAAAAGCGCTTACCTGTGCACTAAAAGTGTTTTACGCTCTATGATCGGGCTCAACCACGGACGCATCATTAATATCGCCTCAGTAGCCGGGATTGTGGGGAGCATGGGACGGGTAGATTATGCAGCTTCCAAGGGGGGATTGATTGCCTTTACCAGGAGCCTGGCGGTTGAAGTGGGGTCGCGCAATATTACAGTGAACGCGATCGCTCCCGGGGTTATTGCTACCAGACTGACGGAGAATCTGCCGCCGGAAGCAAAGGAAATGGTCATATCTCGCACATCATTAAAACGGGCCGGCACGCCTGAGGATGTGGCCGAACTGGCAGCTTTCCTGGCTTCCGACCGGGCAAGCTATATTACCGTGCAGGTCATCAGCATCGATGGCGGAATAACTTAAATGAGGGGAAATAACCATGTCTAAAGTCGGGATAATAACTGATAGTATTCACGGCCTATCGCCGGAGTTGATCCAGAAATATGATATCCGCGTTGCTCCAATGGGAGTAGTCATTGACAATAAAGCCTATCGGGATACATTTGACATAACATCATCGCAATTTTATCCGTTGTTTAAAGAAGCCAGGACTCCCTGTTCCACCACCGCCGCCGTTCCCGGAGATTTCCTGAGTATTTATCAGGATATGGCTGGCGTCACTGACAGTATGATATACATCGGGGTTTCCAAGGCCGTGACGGCGACGTACAGTGTTGCGCAGCAGACCCGCGAAATATTCCAGGAAGAACACCCCGAGGTAAAAATAGAGTTGATTGACAGCAAGACCGGCATGGGAGCTCTGGGTTTTCTGGTACTGGAAGCTTCCAGAGCTGCTGAAAAAGGGAAAAGCCTGCCGGAAATTATCGACCTGGTACAAAATATGATGCTGCGGGTAAAGTACCTGTCTGTGCTGGATACCATAAGATATCTGGTTAAGATCGGACGTGTGCCGAAGAGCGCCGTTACCGAAGAAAAGCTGAGATACCGACCGATGATTGGGTTTGTCAACGGCAGCGGGCAGGTGGAAAATTTCCCCCCGGTAGATATAGATAACGCCCTAGATAAACTGATTCAGCAGGCTGAAAAATATATTGATCCGGGAAAGCCGGTCCACGCGATTATACATCATTCGGAATATATCGATGAGGCTGAAGCCTTAAAGAAAAAGGTTATCTCCCGGTTCAACCCGGTAGAGCTGTACGTAACCGAGTTTTCTCCGGCTGCTTTGGCCTCAACCGGCCTGATGACAGGGCTGGCTTTTTACAGCTAACCAGGCGGGACCTTGTTCAGCCGGAATAGCCCTTTTAAATCTTTACATACTGGTGAATCAGTATGGGGTGACTGGATGCCAGCTTTCGCTGGTATGGATGATAACCAGGTAGATCCCGGATGCCAGCCGCCGTATCGCCGTACAGACTGGTTTCGCGGGAACAGAAGCTGCTATTAAACAATAAGCCAGATAGGGTTAGATACTGTATAATATACTTGAACAAGGCTTTGGAGGGTGAGGCCGGTATGCCGCAAATGAACAAACGCGAACGTATTGAGTCTGCTCTGGCCGGTAAACCCGTTGACCGTGTTCCGGTGGCCTTCTGGAGGCACTGGCCGGGCGACGACCAAAGGCCGGAATCTCTGGCTACGGCAGCCCTGGAATTCCAGAAGCGCTACGATCTGGACTTCATTAAGCTGCCGGTCTCCTCAACCTATACGGTAACTGACTACGGCGTAAAACACAGTTATC
>JAQULX010000021.1 GCA_028718465.1 Dehalococcoidales bacterium
GCAGAAAATCCGGAAGAAGATTGAGCGTCCGGAGTCGAACGGCTGAGAGTAGTAACAGACCGGCCTGACGCCGCATTTACTTAATTCTTCAACTGCGTATTGTTCCATCTTTTTAACATCTTTGGGCTCGGTAAGCATAATCCAGACCATATACCGACCGAGGCCGAAGAAGGTTGGCTCGATTTGATGATACTTTCCATACAGAATTTCCCAGCCCATTTTGGCAACAGGCATGATTCTTTCCGCTTCCTCAGACGGGATAGCCCTGCCATTATATTTCCGGGCTACCTTAGCGATGACTTTCTCGTGGGCAACCATGGTTTCTTCATAGCCGGACATAAATGTAGTAACGATATTGTAGGGTTTACCCTCCGGCGCAACTCTGGGATCGCCAAGCAGATGGGGAGGCAAGGTTGTTCCGGGTTTGGAGACATCCACGGCAAAAGCCTCATAATTGCCCCAGTGCCAGATAATGCAGTGCTCGGGGATGTTATTGTTTAAAAGGTCTTTAACAAAATCAACGGAATCGGCATAAGTGTCAAAAGCAGCCAGATTGACCCGGTTTGCCTCGTTAATGGTGTAAATCCTGACAGCCCCACTGACAACCACACCCATAGTGCCGTAGGCACAGGTGAAGAGCCCGGCCAGATCGGGATGCGGACCGTATCTCATATGGCTGCCGGCATGAGGGAACTGAGCAGAGCCGGTATGGAAAGTAGTGCCGTCGGGAAGAACCACTTCCAGGTCCATAACCGCATCCATGTTCTTGCTGCACATGCTGTTGGTAGGCCGGGAGAGGGCATTGCCGAGTACCGCCGAACCACCGGGAGCAGTAGGTATCGCCAGCCGGTAGCCTACTTTAAGAAGCTCTGTGGTCAATTTGTCAAAATTAACTCCGGCCTCGATCACGGCATACCCGGAATCGGTATTGATTTCAATAATTTTGTTCATGCGGCGCATATCCATCAGGATACCGCCGTCATCAGCCAGGGTATAACCGGCGAGATTTACCCCGCGCATAGCGGGAGTAACAGGTATTTTGTATTCATTGGCAAATTTGAGGATAGCCTTGACGTCCTCTTTGCTTTCCGGCAGGACGACACATCCGGGTTTGTGGAAGACCGGTGGTGGGTCTGAAGCATAAGAGACAAGGACCGCCTCATCAGTCTTGACCTTTTCCGCCCCGATAGCTTTTTTTAGTTTCTCGAAGACCAGGTCCCCTTGCCTTGCATCGGGTTTAGCCGCTGTGGTCATGTATTACCTCCTCCATAACCTGACATTTATTAATCTCAAGAGAAAATAATGGTTACCGGACGGGCCATTACAGGGTGATAAAAATATTTTATACTATAGTAAGAATAATCGCAAAATATAAAGTAAAGTTCAACAAATATTATAAATATCTGTTAAATTTAGCAAAGTTTATCATACCCGGCTGATCAAGTCAAACAAATCCAGTTGCAAACATGGAGCACCGTTGCTTACAATTAAATACACGATTGATTATAATTGCATTCAAGCGGGAAAACGCTTATTGTTCAATCCCGGCAGATATAAGACGCTTTCCATCTGCTACAGGAGGCCAGGTAGTTTGCAATGACAGAAAAGAAGCCCGTAAAAAGACTATTTGGAGTCGCACTGGACCCTTCGGATGATCCGTGGAGTCTTGAACTAAAGCAAGCCTGGATGAACCGAAGAGGAGCAGTAACGGAAGGCCTGGCGGCCTGTCGAGACCCATATGAAGCATTCACCGGGTATTTAAAGAATACACTGGAAGAGCTGGGAATAGAGCCGGCCGGGAAATTCCCCATCCCCTCCTGGCTTACCCCCAGGCCTGAACCGGAAGACCTTCCCCTGGTTAATGTGCAGCATATCGGCCTGTTCTATGATAGCGGAGAACTATTGAATATTATCAGGCGGTTACAAGAGTTTGTCGAAGAGGAGATATTCCCGGCGGCGCCGGTAATGGCGGGCATAGACCACACCGCTACCATGGGGATCATCTCAGCCCTGGCTCGAAGATACGGGCCTGAAAATCTCAGTGTCTTAACTCTGGACCAGCATTTTGACGCGATTCCCATGTCCGTCAGAGTTGCAGAAACCTCAGGCGTGATTCCCAATCCTATGGGCGGCATGCCGCTGGCTGCACCAAAGCAGCTCCAGGACTTGAAGGAACATTGCTGCTGCGGTAATTTTTGGGACTATCTTTTAAAAGAGGGTTATATTTTACCGCAAAGTTTGTCCTTTATCGGGGCAGCGGACTATCCGGGGAAATTACCGGACTCAGCAGAGAGCCCGTTCCGCGATTGCTACCTTAATTTCGAGAAAAAAGGGTGCCGCTTCTTTCCCCGGTACCTCTTTGAAGGGCAATATGCCGAATCCCTGGCCAGGTTTATAAGTGAGGGCATCCGTACTCCGAAGGTCTATGTATCCCTGGACCTGGATGCAGGGGCATACAATTTTTCCTGGGCGGCCAGGTACATGGATGTGCCAGGCATCAACCTTCAAAACCTGCTGGATACAGCCCGCCTGATTCGCGCCGTCTGTCAACAAAAAAAAGCAGACCTGGCAGGGTTAGATATTATGGAATTTAACATGCATTTCCTGGGAATAGAGTCCGCAGACGGCACAAGAGACACCACTATTGAGACTGTGCGAGAATATCTAAAGGCACTTACCGGCTAAGAGTCCCTCACCTTCGGCGGGGCTCCGATTTGGAAAGGATAGCCAGGTCGGACTCGCTTTGATGGAAAGTCCCATAATAGCGTTTTATCAGCTCGCCGTGGATCAGGGTTTCCATCCTGGTCACGCCGGGTATGGAAGCAACCTTCTTTTTCAAAAAGTCGTACAGTGTCTCAGGAGTCCTGGCCAGTATACTGGCATGTATGCCGTAACCATTCATCAACGTCATCAGGGTGCTGACTTCCCTGTAAGAGTAAAGACCGTTACAGATTTCGTTTATTTTTTCGCGTTCGGCATGTATAAAAATATAAGCATTGGACTGATATCCCATTTTGGTAGCGCTGGGTATCGCGCGGACCTGGATCACATTGTCTTTGAGCAAGCCAGCCAATCTTTTGGATACAGCGGAAAGGCTAATTCCCATCTTTTCCGAAAGGTGCAAACAGCTATAACGGCCGTTATTAGCCAGCTCCTCGATCAGCCGGAGGTCTACATCGTCGATTTTGGCAACGTTCTGGTCGAGATAATTGTCGGAAGAAACACCGTAGTACCGTTTCCACACGCCTTTGACAAAGTAGGTCTCCATTTCAGAGATATCCCCGGTATCGGAAAGTTCGGATGAAATAAAGCTCAACAGCATATCCCAGGTAGGGTAATGCACTCCCAAGATAAGGTTAAAGCGACCGAAGGTAGTCACTATCAGATTCACGTTGAACTTCGGCTTCAGGCGGATACAAACGTCGTCGATCTTATTCATGGGCACATTCATAACGATCAGAGCGTTTGCGGTATGCCCCAGCTTGTAGGGATTGGGTACGGCTTTAATGGTGATAATTTCCTCTTTAAGCAGGTGCTTTACCTTTTTGGCTACAGTAGATGGATTGATTTTTAGAGCCTGGGCGAGTTCTATATAGCTGGCACGGCCGTTTTCTTCCAGTTTGCCTATCAACCGGAAATCAGTATTATTCAACATCATTTTTATAATAAGCCCTCAAGGTAGTTACGTCAAGTTACATTCCGATCAGGCAGCGCGGATCTCCGGCTGCGGAAAAGGGCATTATTTTTACTGTTGTATCGGTAGTGAAGCGTAATTCATTAAATATATTTAGGTATTGTCCTGTATAATATGCGTTACTAAATTATATATAGGGATATTGTATTTTTTACAGATAAAGAGCTTTTTCCTCTCGGAGGAACAAGTATGAAGAAATCCGGACTGCTTCTAGCCATTATGATAGTGGTTTCGAGCCTGGCGCTTATCACCGGTTGTATCGATTTTAGAGCAATGGTTCCCAGCGAAACACCTTATGAGATTCCTGAGCTCACACCGCAGCCGAGGCCAGAAGAAAATAAAACACCGCTGTACGAACTGGAGCCGTCCGATATAGAGGTGTCACCGGTAGTAATCCCCAGCCTTTCTCAATTGATCAATGCCGTCGAACATTCAGTAGTAGCTGTAGAAACTATTGCGACGAGAGAGGGAGACCTGGGCGGTTCCCGGCAGATTATGAGTTCCGGCTCCGGATGGTTTATCAGTACCGACGGACTTGTCGTGACCGATAATCATGTCATTGAAGGATCAGATAATATTCTTGTTCTTCTCAGGGATGGAAGGGAACTGCCGGCCCGACTTGTCAGTACCGACCGGTCCTTTGATCTGGCGCTGCTGAAAATCGAGGCCGGTTCCACGCCAGCATTGAAAATCGGTGATGCCTCCAAAATGAAAGTAGGTGATTGGGTTGTAGTCGTCGGCAATCCTCTGGGGCAGGGTATCAGCGCGAAACAGGGCATTATCAGCCGGTTAGGCGTCGATGTGTCCCTTGGCGGTGATATGAACTATGAAAACATGATCGAAGTGAGCGCGGCCATTAATCCAGGCAACAGCGGCGGCCCCCTGCTTAACCTGGCAGGGGAGGTGATAGGGATTACGTCGATTAAGGTGGCCGATGTTGGAATCGAGGGCATGGGCTACGCCAAGAGCATGGTCGATGTGATACCGGTTGTGCAAAGGTTAGCAGCAAGATAGCTGAGATATTTCAACCTGTTTTTCAATTCCCGCCGACAGGTGAAATTTTCCAGAACAATGTTCTAGAATCCAATCGCTTCTCAGGCAGGTTTTCCTCTTTTATACTTACCATTATGGCCGGTAAGATGCTTTTTCAGGGTAGACGCTCCAGCATTGAAATCATTGCTGCAATCTTGAGTGCTTCCAGATCAGCCCCGGTCACCAAAGCCGGTATTACCGGTCAGGTTAAAATCAATTCCCGCCAGATGAATGAGTATCTCGATTGGCTGTCCAGACAGGATTTGATCGAGCCAATCGGCGGCAGGAACCATCAATTCCATATCAAACCCACCAATAAAGGACTACGGCTTCTGACCACTCTGGAAAATATCCAGGCTATATTGCGGTGACACTGGAACAAAGTTCTAGTATTAAAGTACTGTAAAAAGCGAATCTTTCATGCTAAAGTATACTCTAGGACAGTATCAGGAGGTTCACACATGTCACTCGTACGTGAGTTATTAAAAAACCAGAGACACGATGATTTATGGAAAATGTGCTGTGGATTCCTGGACATCGATATTAAACAGTTCATGCAGATCCAGCACAACCTGCTGCTGGAACAAATTGAGCTGTTAAAAAAATGCCGGCTGGGACAAAAAATCCTGCGAGGAGCCAAACCCTTATCTGTAGATGAGTTCCGCAGTTATGTGCCCATGACCAGCTATAAAGACTATTGTCCTGAATTACTGGAGAAGCAGGAAGACGTCCTACCCGCAAAACCAGCTCTCTGGATACAGACTTCAGGTAAAGGAGGCGAATATCCCTTTAAATGGATACCTATGAGCGCCCGTTACTGGGAAGAAGCCGGGGTTGCCTTCAGCGCGCTCGCCCTGCTGAGCTCATGTCAATATAAAGGCGATGTCGCCTTGAGAGACGGAACCAGAATGCTGCATGCCGCTTCCCAGCCTCCGACGATGACGGGGGCGGTAGCCCACCGCCTGGCTGAAGATATGGGCTTCCGGTATCTTCCGGCACTGGAAGTCGCCGACCGTATGCCATTCGAAGACAAGGTCAATATGGGTTTTAAGCTTGCTATGGCACACGGTATGGATGGTTTTTTCGGTCTGGCAGGAGTGCTGGTAGCGATCGCTAAAAAATTCGAGCAGGGATCGGGAAAGTCTTCCAAAACGAAAATGCTGAAACAACCCGGAACCCTTTTCCGCATGAGCCGAGGACTGCTCAGAAGTAAAAGCCAGGGCCGCAAGCTCTTACCTAAAGACATCTGGAAGTTTAAGATTATCGTTTCCGCGGGTACAGACTGCGCGGTCTTTAAAGACAAGATCGAGCAATTGTGGGGCAGAAAACCGCTGAATATATATGGCAATACCGAGACCGGCGTGCTCGCCACACAGACCTGGGACTACCAGGATATGGTCTTTTTCCCCCACCTGAATTTCCTGGAGTTCATCCCCGAGGAAGAGTGCCGCAAATCGGCCGCGGACAGGACCTACCAACCGCAAACCGTCCTGCTCGACCAGGTGCAGCCGGGTAGAAATTACGAGCTGGTGGTGACCAATTTTCACGGAGGGATCCTGGTCAGGTACCGTCTGGGAGAGATCGTCCGTATCACCGCCTTGAGCAATGACAAACTGGGAATTAAACTCCCCCAGATGGTCATGGAAGGACGAGCGGATGATTTGATCGACCTCGGATTTATGCGCTTGAACGAAAGGGTCATCTGGCAGGCCCTGGAGAACACCGGTATTCCCTATAAGGAGTGGACAGCCCATAAAGAGGTAGGAGAAACCCCGCGGCTGAGAATGTATATCGAACTGGCTCCAGGTTATTATACCAGCGCCCAGGACATCGCCGACAGAATGTACCAGGCGATCAAGAAACTGGATGACGGTCTGTATGTTTACCAGGATATCCAGAGCATCGAAAAGTTAATTGATTTCAAGCCGATCGAAGTGACCGTTCTACCTGAAGGAGTGTTCTCCACCTATAAGCAAGTCCGGCAAGGGTTGGGTGCGCCGCTCAACGAATTAAAACCTCCTCATGTCAATCCATCCCGGCAGGACCTTATCCTCCTGGGTGCGGATGCCGAAAAGGCGCCCGTCCCGGGAATGGAAGCCATCCGGATAGGATAATCCGACCAGCAAAATAGCCGAAAAGCCCGGTACATTAGTCCTGTAAAGGGGTACTTTACTCCCAAAACATCTTGCATTACGCTAGAACTTCTGTAAAATAGCACCTATGCAAGCATTTTCAATTGTACCTCTGCTGGCAGCGGTGGTTTATGCTGTTTTGCTTGTAGTGACAGTAGCGAACCGGCCGCTGACGTGGCTGCATAAGCTTTTTCTGGCCTATCTGGCGGCCGCGCTGCTCTGGAGCTGCAGCGATTTCCTGCTGCGCAATCCGGATATCAATTTTGACCACCTGACTGCTTTCCGCCTGGTACTGGTCTTTTCGGTGCTATGGGCAATCCAGTTATATTACTTTAGCCGCAGTTTTATTGGACTGCGGATAGATATCGGTACCATTTTGGGCTATATATTAGCCGTGAACCTGGCCGTCCTTTGCATTTTGGGGATAATCCCTCCGGGTTTGACTGTCGAGGGCAACCACGTCGTTCCGGTGTACGGCTGGTGGATGGCGTCATACGTTACGCCGCCGGCAATGGTAGCCATTCTGGCTTTGATATGTTTGGTTAAAAGGCTAATCAGGCCCGGCTCGGTTGAAGAAAAAACCAAGACCAGTTATCTAATCGTCGCAATCGGTCTGCTGGTTATTTTCGGGTTCATTGGCTTGACGCCGCTGGCAATGGAAATACCTGTCAGTCACATCGGCGGACTGCTCTCATCCATAGTGCTGGCTTATTCGGTCATTCACCACGAACTGGTCAGCATCAATATTATCTTCCGCAAAGCTTTAGGCTGGCTGGTAACAGGGCTTATAGGTGTAGTCTGCTTTAACATTTTATTGACTATCGGCCATTTCGCGTTCGGCCTGGAGCCCAAAACTATAAATATAGTCTACTCAACCACGGCAGCAGTGATAGTGTGGGTAGTGCTTTATTTCATACGCCCTGTTTTTCTCAATAAGATCGACCGTATATTCTATCGTGAACGATACCAGCACCGCAAAGAGCTGCTGGATTTTGTTGGATACAAAATCCGAGCTGTTTCCGGTCTGGAAGAGCTTGGCGAAGGCTTTTTATCGCCGCTGTCCAAAACCCTCGGATGCCATCAGGCGATGGTATTGCTGCCGGATAAACCAAATAACGATTATGTTACAAGATTAACCAAAACCGGCGCCAACGTCCATAACCTGAGTTCTCAGTTAATTATAGGTAAGGATAGTCCGATAATCGACCGGTTGAAACAAAACTATGTAACAATAAAGGACATCTCTCTGGACCCATGCTTACGGAGTATGAGGAGCAGTGAAAAGACCGCGATTACCGATGCCGGCATCGAGATGTTTTTCCCCTTGCAGTACCAGGGAAATCTGGTCGGGATTCTGGGGATATCCGGTAAAAAGACCGGCAAATATTCGCTGGAAGATATCCGTCTTTGCGAAAATATTACCAGTACAGTAGCCATTACGCTCGAAAAAGAAGGCTATCATTATGAACTGCTGAAGCGTGAGAAGCAGCTTTCGATTATCAACCGTTTGAGCTCGGTAATCAACTCCAGCCTGAATATGGATGAAGTCTATGATAATTTCATTAGCGGATTAAAAGAAGCCGTCGAGTTTGAGTATGCTTCAATCGGCACAATTGACAACGGCCAATTAAGGTTCTCAGCGATATTCTCACGGGTAGCTGTACCCTGGAAACCCGGATACACCATCCCCCTGGCGGGTTCCGGCATAGAATGGCTGGTTCTGACCAAAAAATATATTGCTTATCCTAACGCCAGGCCGGAAAAATCGGCTGTTTATGTTGAAAAGCTGTGCCAGATCGGCCTGTTATCCACGTTTTTCATACCTTTAATATCTAAAGATGAAGTAATCGGCATCCTCTCACTGGGCAAAAAGAGCCCTCAGCCGTTTGAGAAAGAACAAATGGACTTGCTGGGACAACTGGCATGCCAAATCGCCTCATCCCTGGCAAACATCCTGCTTTATTCCAGCGCCCAAAACAGGGCCCGGATAGATGAACTGACCGGACTGTCAAACCGGCGTAATTTCGATGAAAGCATCAACCGGGAAATCCGCCGGCATTTCCGCTACGGCAGTATGCTGTCCCTGATCATGATGGACCTTGATCAATTCAAAGGCTATAACGACTCATTGGGCCATATTAATGGAGACAAGCTGCTCAAGAAATCGGCGCACATTATTCAAAAAAATTGCCGGGAAGTGGACATGTGTTTCCGCTACGGCGGAGATGAGTTTTCCATACTGCTGCCCAATACTTCGGGTGAGAACGCCTGTACCGTGGCAGAGAGAATACGGGAGAACATTGAGCTAGCCATGGCGAAGGAAAGGACACCGGTCAGAGTAAGTATGGGTATAGCGAGCTGGCCAAATGACGGGATCACCCCCGAAGACCTGATAACCTCCGCCGACCAAGCCCTTTATTACAGTAAAAGGACCGGAGGCAACCGAGTATGTGTAGCAGCGCAAATAGTCCCCTCCGCAGGAAAGGACCGGAATTCCGATTTAAATAACCCTGATAAAGACACATTAAATACCATTTACGCTCTGGCAGCTACTATTGAAGCCCGAGACAGGTATACCTACGGCCACTCACGTAAAGTCAGGGACTATGCAGTAGCGCTGGCAGAAGCTCTCAAACTCAGCCCGGAAGTAGTTACAGTGATCAGCCATGCGGCTTTACTGCATGATATCGGGAAGATCGGAGTCTATGATGCCATCCTGAATAAACCGGACGCATTAACAGTCGACGAGCGGGAACTGATTAAAAATCACCCGGTGCTTTCACGGGATATCGTGGCGCATATTCCCAATCTGACCCCCTGTCTGCCGGCCATCCTGCACCATCACGAAAGGTGGGACGGAAAAGGATATCCTCACCGATTAATGGGTGAAAGCATACCTGTTGAAGCACGGATTCTCACGATCGCCGACTCTTTTGACGCCATGACCACTGCACGTCCATACCGGGATAGACTGCCATCTGAAGTAGTCATTCAAGAATTGAGAACGTGCGCAGGAAGCCAGTTTGATCCGTCCATGATAGAAGCCTTTATACCTATCGCCCTGAAAGTATTGAATCTCTCGCAGCCTTCAGCAACCTCAGCCTGAGGGCTAATTAGAACATTGTTCTAGAAGATAAGTACTTCTCAACCCGCCAGTCGCTATCTATAATGAGGCCACAATACTGAAAGGTTTATTTTTCAGGACCAGGTGGTATAATCGGCAGGCGCCAAAACCTCCTGGGATGATCTCATGAAGGAGGGCGCGACTTGGATATTTTATTAATCGAACCACCGCAGGGTTGTTTGAAGGGTTTCCCCGCCGACCGCGGGTATCATGTTGGGCTGACCAGCCTCGCCGCATATCTCAATAAACACGGGATTGAGACAGCCGTTGTCACAGGGGACCTGTTAATGGACGATCAATCCTCCAATAATCCGATCGCAGCATTTATTCCCATCTGGTTCAGGTACGATGTTAAAGAAGTCGCTGCCCGGCAGAGCCGGTACGCCGCCAGTCTGAATGATGACAGTCTAGTGGTCTGGAAAAGATCCAAAGAAATTGTCAGAGAAACAAAACCACTGATGGTAGGAATATCTTATTTAACTCCACTGAAGTATTCAGTGGAAAAGGTTGCCAGCCTGGCAAAGGAAGTTGACAAAGATATAAAAGTGGTAGTCGGCGCTTACCACCCCACGTTTTGTCCTGAAGAGGTCCTGCAAAATCCCGATATAGATTTCGCTATCAGGGGTGAGGGTGAGATTCCGATCCTGGACCTGATCAGGGAAATTAAGACCGGATCTCCGAAATTGGAGAAAGTACCCAATCTCTGCTACAGAGACAAAGACGGACAGGTCCGTTCCAATCCGGGCGCAGGTCCGATCAGCAACCTGGATGAGCTTCCTTACCTCGCCCGGGAGCTAGTCTGGGAATGCGATTATGACCGGTACAGGGTACACTGCATCTCCACCGCGCGAGGGTGTCCATATACCTGCTCTTTCTGCTCAGATCGAAGGTTCTGGGGCGGAAAAGTACGCCGCCGCAGCGTGCCCAATGTAATCCAGGAAATCAAACAGATGAAAGACCGCTATAAAATTGATTATATCGATATTATCGACGGCACTTTTACCTACGATAAGCAGTATCTACATGACTTCTGCAATGCCCTCATCGATAACAGCATCAAGATCAATTGGAGGTGTACAGCCAGATACGACAACCTGGATAAAGAAATGCTCAGTCTGATGAAAAAGGCACACTGTACGGCTATGTACTTCGGACTGGAGTCAGGCAGCGTCAGGATGCTGGAGATAATGGAAAAAAGAGAAACCCTGGATAAGGTAATCGAGGCCAGCAAAATGGTCTACGATAGCGGGGTTATGTCAATTACTTCCGTACTGCTGGGCCTGCCGGATGAGGAGAAGCAGGACATTGAAGATACCATCAAAGTGATGCGCGAATTTAAGACTAATTTTTACGATGTGAATGTCTGGGTACCCATACCCGGCAGCAAATTTTACGACTCCCTGAGCGAAGAGGAACGGGCCAAATTGGACTGGCGCAGGATAGGTTACAAATCCCTGGAACACCATTTTTCCCGAACTCTGACCAAAGAAGAGTTTGATGCATACCGGGATGAGGCTTACAGCATATCCCGGAGCACACTGAGAAAGACCCTGGTCAGGGCCGCTCTCAGACTGCCGGTCAATCTGGCAGCCCGAGTTACCAAACGGAATTAGGAGTACCTATCGCACAATAGTTTTGCAGGGGACAAAATCTATCCCATATCAATCTGAGCAAAGCTGGCAGTGACCCGGCAGTTGCCCGTAACCGTTATGGCGGTTGCAGGCGATCCAGGATCAATCACCGCACCCCCATCGACAGACCAGCTTACGAAAGTGTAACCTGAATCAGCCACGGCAACCAGTTCGACTACCGAGCCCCCGGTAAAAACAAATTCGCCGCATCCGGGCTGGACGACGGTGCCGCCGCTGGTGGCGGATACAGTAACTGTAAAGTCCTGGACAAAATTAGCGGTGATAGCTGTATCTCTGGTAATAGTAATCGTAGTGACCGCGGACGTCGGATTGGCGACTTCTTCGATATCACCTGTCCATCTGTCAAACCGGTACCCTTCAATCGGAACGGCCTTTAAAGGCACAATCGTGCCTGTGTTACAGGTATAAGTGATTCCGCCCGGCTGAAGTATCGTTCCTCCGGCACTGGTATTAACAGTCAGATCGTAAGCCTTTACAAAATTGGCGGTAATGGTATAGTTGCCGTTCATCTTGATAAATGTATCGGGTGAAGAGATGTTATCGACAGCAGCCACATCTCCAGTCCATTCGGAAAACCCGTAACCTGCATCCGGCACCGCCCGTAAATCTATTACAGATCCTTTCTGACAGGTAAAGGTACTGGCGCCAGGCTGAGACACCTTTCCTCCGCTACCGGACTTGACGGTCAGCGTAGAAAGGGTTACCGGTAAAATAAACCTGGCAGTCAGAGTCGAGTCCTTATTAATGGTGACTTTAGTGCGGGAATCAGCCGGGTCAAGGACATCGTTCCCGGCGCAGGTCCAACCGGCAAAAACATAGCCGGTGTCGGGAATAGCCTGGACGTCGATAGCAGTCCCCTCGCGAAAGGTGAAACTACCTTCTCCGGGTTTGGCAATCCAGCCTCCGCTGGCTTTGTTCACAGTCAATTTGTAAATCCGGGCGAAATTAGCCGTAATACTGCAGTCTTTTTTTATGGTGATGGTAGTTTGGGCTGATTTGGTATCCTCAATTCCAGTGGTATCGCCTGTCCAGTTCACGAATTCATAACCCTTATCAGGAGTAACCTGAAGGTCTACCACCGTCCCCGCCGGGTAGCTGTGGCTGGACTCACCGGGTGATTTAATGGCACCGCCGAAGGTCCGAATAGTTAAGGTATAGACCCTGGCAAAATTCGCTGTCAGAGCGGTATCGCCCTTGATAGTTAAGCTGATGGAAGGGGAAGCGGCATCGACCAGTCCCGCAATATCTCCGGTCCAGCCGGTAAATGCATAGCCGGCGTCCGGGACTGCTTCAACAACCACCTGTGTATCCAACTGATGCGTTGAAGTTAAATTTTCCGGAGAGACTATCTTTCCCCCGCCGGCGCTCTTCAGTCTCAGGTTATATTCTTTAATCTGAGCGGGAGTCGGTGTGGCAGTTTCCGGATCCGAGACAGTTGACGGCTTTCCGGGAGCTTCGCCCGGCGCCACGGTAAGCTGGTAGCCAGCTTTGATATCTACATTCCGGCCCTGAGCGCTGACTGTAACCACACCGTCGATAACGCTGACATTGGTAGCCCCGTCCGGTTTGATGGCCGTAATAAATTCAGTCCCTTTAACGGAAATCACAGCGGCGTTTGTTTCAATAACAAATTTTGAGTCCGGGCCGGTTAATCCGGTAACCTGGCTGGAGCTGCGGCCGGAGTATTGCTTGAGAACAGTCACGGACAAGCCGTCTTTGGCGGACCCGGCGGTGATTATTTCCATTTCCGTGTCCTTTTCCAAATTAACCAGGCTGCCGTCGTTGAAGCCGATAGAAGCCCGGGAAGCAGCGCCCGTTTTTAGTCTGGCAGACTCCTTGAGAATTATCCCCTCGCTGATTTCCTGCCACTCTGTCTCCCCCGGCATCAGAACTGAAACACTGCCCGACCCGATATTCAGAGTGCAGCCGGCCGCCGTGCCGCCGAGAGATGCCAGTTTCGAGGCCACTCCGGTTAATAAGAAGGCCACGGCGATCACAGCCACTATGATCAACACCAGGGAAATCATCATTATCCGGGAAGTCCGGAGAGAGAAGACAATTCTTTGCAGGATGCCCGCATTACCCGGGGCAGTCTGACTGTCTTCAACCCCGCTCTCCGCTCCGACAGCCTCAGTTTGGGAAAATGCCGGCCGGATTTTATCCACGATCAGGGTTAATAAATCAGAGCCGGGCTTTTTCGCTTTCTCTATATATCCATCCTGTGTTTTACCCGGCATGGAATCCAGTATTTGCCGGGGCAACTGCTGTATACGGGCCTTTAATTGATCGAACAGCTTTTTTTTAAACACCTCTCCGGGCTCTACTTTTTTCGTCCCCAGGATATACAGCCCCAGCGACAGCAAGGATTCCAACTGATCGCGCAGGCGAGGGTTCTGATAAAGGCATCTCTCCATCGATTCTCCGGAGGCAATGCGCAAAAAACAGGCGTCCAGTGTCTTACAGAAATTCTCGGACAGTTTATAATCTACTTTGCTTTTGTGCTGTAATAGATGCAGCAACGCGCTCGCTTGCAGGCGCCTGACGGCTGTTAGTTTTTGCCTGGTTATCCATTCTATTGCCTGGTTATCCAGCCCCTGCACGAATTTTAATAATACGATTTCTTTCTCGGCAAAAGGGATATTGGAAAAGAAGCGGGGATCGTTTTCCAGGTAATCATGAGCGATACGATACAGCCAGAGTGAAAATTCCCGGTCCGGCTTATAAGTCTGGATCTTTTTATAGGCTTCCACAAAGATTTCGATGACCAGCCTTTCAGCGGTGGGGCGGTCTTTGACCTGATAAAAAATATAAGTATAGACCCTGTCCAGGTGGCGGCAGCATAACCTGGCAAAAGCGGTAATATCTCCCGATACAGCGTCCTGGAATAAAGTCCGATTGTCGGATTCAGAAGGACTTTGAGCACCGGGGACAGGGACTGCATCAGCGTCAATCGGTATGGCTTTCACATTCATAGGTATTTTCCGGGTAAACCGTCATCCTGTTTTCCAGGCTTCCGGGATTGAAAACACACCCGCTCCGGCTGGTCGGCCAATCGGATGTTGCGGGCGGCGCCCCCCAGGATAGCGGATAGCTGTTTTTCTCAAGTTTCTCTTCTTGAGAGAGAATTAAAGGCAGAGGGCAATTTTCCCCTGTCATGGAATCCCGTATAGATATAAAGGGAACCCCCCGGCGGTTTCTCAGGACCACCAGCAGAGATCCACTCAACATTATTATTCCAATCAGAATGGATAAATGGACTGCTCCCGGTGCAGCCAGCCAGTTTAATCCCATGACATTTTTCCTTTTAACACGTAATGATAAAAATTCCCTTTTTCCGGCAGCCGGTTAGGCAATGTTCACCCAAAGTCCGACAGCCGGATCGACAAGGCAAGAGGAATCCAGCCTTTTCGGCCGGAGTCCTCTGCGCCATATTTCTTTTCCCTTATATCTTTATTTCAGGTCCATGACAGTATCGATGCGGGCCGGCAGGGTCCTCTCCATAATCAGAGCCGAACCTTTGTTGGCCTTGACTTCTATGGTAAACGTATCGTAGATCCCCGGTAAATCGGCCGCAGCATCAATGAATGGATCGGCAGCACCAGCTCCCAGAGCATAGGCAGAGGCAGTATAGTTGAGCAGCCACACTGTGATCACGGCCTGCTCACCCGACTCCAGCAGGTTATCACCGTTATTGTTTCCGATAAATTG
>JAQULX010000022.1 GCA_028718465.1 Dehalococcoidales bacterium
GGGAAATCCATTTGGATTCCCGGTGCTCCCAGTCTATTTTTATATTATCCGGGCTGTCCACGTGGAACAAATACGGGTGGACTATCCACGTTGTTTTAAGCTGCCGGTCGGTTATTTCAATCGGGTGGGCTTTTGCGATAAGTTTTAAGTCTTTTCTATCAAGCCCGACCTCTTCGCGTATCTCGGTATAGGCCTGCTCATCGGCCGATTTTTCGATATAACCGCTGATACCGGCCCAGCAGCCCTGATAAGTCCCGACTTTATTACTGCGGCGCAGTATCAGGACTTTATCATTGTTTTCCAGAAACGAAGTAACGACTTGCTTCCTGGCGAATCCCGAAGCCTCTGCCGCTTTTTCGTTGAATTCGATAAGACATTCTTTAAGCCAGGTCAGGGCTGCCAGAGCGGCTTGCTCCTTGTTCTGTTCGCGGCTGCCGTGAAATACAAATTTGCGGTTGAAAACACCATTTTTATGCGCCAGTCCCAGATAAAACAGCCCCACGGGCTTGTTTTTGGTGGCTCCGGTCGGGCCGGCTATTCCCGTATCGGCGACACAAATGTCTACCTTCAAGGCTTTCCGGCCGCCCTCCGCCATCTCCTCGGCTACCTGGGGGCTCACGGCGCCGTATTTTTCCAGGGTGTCTTTATGAACGCCTGCCAGCTTCATCTTGATTTCGTTGCTGTAAGAAACGATGGCCCCCTGAAAGTAGGCGGAACTTCCTGAGATATCGGTTATGAGGTGGGATATCAGGCCGCCCGTCGCAGACTCTACCGCACCCAGCGTTAATTCTTCCTTATTGAGCAAATCACCGATTTCTTGTGCGAGAGTATTCACGGCCGCTTTCTCACTTATATGAATTCTTCCATAAGGGAGAAAATGATGCCGGGGTCCAGTTTATCATCGCCCCGGTTCAGTCTAAATTTAATTTGCTCGACCAGATCGTGCCTTTGGGGGTCTTCCAGGTCCTGTAAAGTTTTATAAAGCCCGACTCTTCTTCCGACCATAAAATTGGCCCTCTCCTTAATAGAAAGAGCTTCAAACCTGTCCATGATGGCCAGCAGTTTTTCCTTATCCCGGGGTAATTTTCCTTCCATCTCCGGAAGCAGGTTGGAAATATGATCGCTGACATATTCCGAGTTCACTTTCAAATTCTCGATTAAAATCCTTTGTTCGCGGATAATGTCTTCGTCAGTAGCCCTGAGGAATTCGCCCGTGGACACTGAATCGGAAAGCGGCACCTTGTTATTGATAACCAGGGTCCGTACTCTGATGAACTCGGGATCAATCTCATTCAGGACCCTGGCGGTATGTCTGGCATGCAGGGCGGAATACTCCTTGCCGCCCAGTCCCAGAACAACATATTCACTTAACGAGATGCCGGCCTCGGCTATCTTCCGGCCTCCCTTGATATGCTCATCGGCTGACTCGCCCTTATTCATCAGTTTCAGTATCGGATCGTATCCGGATTCCAGCCCGACATGCAGGCGGGTAAGTCCTGCCTGGCGGAGCTTTACCAGTTCCGCAGGCTTTTTCTTCACGGCGGTTTGAGAGCGGGTATAGCTGGTAATGCGCTTGATTCCTGGAAAGGTCATTTTCAGATGCTCCAGTACCCGGGTTAGATCGTCTGTTTTCATTATCATGCTGTTGGCATCCTGCAAGAAAACGTTTTCACCCCCGCCTAACAGCCACAAGGCTACATTCCTGAAGGACTCATTTGGCGGGTCTTTGAGGACCATGCTGACTACTTTCTGTATCCCGCCTGAAGCCCCGGATTTAACGGTGATTTCCATTATTTTTTCGCGCATGATCCTGGCGATCTCAATATCCCTGATGATGTCCGGCACAGTGCGTATCTCAAAGGATGTGTTTTTATAGCAATTGCAAAATCTGCATTTGTTCCAGGGGCAGTTGCGGGTGAGGCGGAGGAGCAATGAGTTGGACTCATTGGGTGGTCTGATGGGACCTATCTCGAATGAATATGACATCTAAGCCGCCTTAAATCCTGTTTTTCATATTTCAAGATATGGTGAACAATCCTTGAAACAGCCTGTTGGATTGATTATATGACAGTAGGCCGATAAAATAAAGAGAGAAAATTTGAATCGGAGCGTTTGATGCCGGCAGTTCCGGTTCTCTGGCCTGAATTATCTGCATCAGGGGTTGTTACGGGTGAAAGATATGTCCGGAGCATCTATGAGGATTTCCGTGAAGGTCTTGCCTAATGCCGGAAAGAACGAAATACTCGGTCCGGTTAACGGGGTATGGCGGATTAAAATAGCCGCTCCGCCGGATAAGGGTAAAGCTAATAAAGAGCTGATTAAATTTCTCAGCGAAATCCTGGGAGTAAGGAAAAATAATCTCGACATCCTGAAAGGCCATTCCAGTCATAATAAAATCCTGGCCTTTGAAGGGATAAGCCCGGAAGAGGTTGCGGCGCGGCTTCTTGGCGCGAATAAATCAACCCGCTGAGCAAAAGCAGGCCGCAGGCCCCCCCTTTCTTTAATCATTAATCAATATTCTCCCCCGTCATCCCGGCTTCGCTCCGGAATCTTTCGAAGACCGCCGGAAGGATATGACCAGCAGACTCACGGCCGCCGCAATCAGTCCCAGCACAGTGCACGCGGCAGCGATAATATAATACAATGGTTTCCGGTAATTGAGATGGGTATTGTTTTGGTCCGAGTACACCAGCATGAAACCCTGACTGGTTGACATAACAGACCCGCCATCAGCCTTCCAGTAAGGAAAATAGCTGTTTTTCACCAGGGTGAATCCCGGAGAACTGCCCAGTTCAATCCGGGTATCTGCCATATTATAATCGACCGGGGTATAATCGAGCTTATCCAGGTATCCGCTCATCAGACCGGCTATCTTGTTCAAGTTCACCTGGGCCAGAGTGCTTATCCGCGAATTTATCGAATTGTCCCACCTGTACCATTCCATTCCGTCAGCTACATTTCCGTGGTAAAAGATGGTATTGGAGTAAGTCAGGTAAGGCATATTGATTCTCACAATTCCCGGCTCTTCCGTGATAAAAGGAGAGGTGGAGTCGGTAAGCAGAAAGACTGTCTTACCTGAATATCTGCCGATTTTAGCTTCCTGGTCTACCATGATATATTCGAATTTATCCGTAATGTCAGGAGGGACGTCATTTACATGGGTGAGTACCATCCGGTAGCCTTCGGGAAGCAGGATGTTGAAGAACTCGGTTGCCTCCCTGGCATTGTCCACATCTATTAGAATCGGAGTCACCCGGTTAGCATAAGCCACATCCTGGGTCAACTCCAGCAAACTCCCATATGAGTTATCAATCACGGTTTTCAGTCCGACACGGTTAGAAAACGAAGGAAAGCCCTCTCTGATAAAAATATATTTGGCCGCGCTTTCCTGCATCAGGTTTTCACGGGTATAGCGCCTGTTTAAAAAACGCTCCTCCCATTCCATATGTACCGTAATATTGAAGAATTTCGGATCGCCCTGATTATAAGGGCCGTTGACGGTCTCTACACCCCAGCGCCCGGCGAAAGTCACCGGATTGTCACCTTCAGTCAGGTAGCCCCGGCTCGGCGGTACGATCAGTCGTCCCCCGGTAACGGATTCCATGATCTGAGCGTATTCCGGTTGAGTATAGTTTTCGACGTATTCATGGAGTCGGTAAAGGCCGGTCGACCTGTCTGTGTTGATATAAGGGAGAAAAGAGGTCATTATCAGAAGGCAGGCCCCTCCGGCCAGAACAAAGGCAGGTTTGGCCTGTGGCAGCTCCCTTATAGTATTGCGGACAAGTGAGAAGGCCAGGAAAAGTATAACCGCGAAATAAGGCAGCATGGCCACCGCAAAACCGGGGAATTCACCGGCGAATTGTCTGGATAAAAGCGCATACAGGCTGCTGAGCCCGGGGTCGGCTATTTCATTGAATCCTTCTATAAAAGCTTCGCGTTTGTTCAGGCCGAATACCAAAGCAGTAATAAATAGTCCGGCTGCCAGGGCAAAAGCCAGTTTGCCCATGTTAAAATTGAATAATTTGTACTTCAGCGGATACAGGATCACCAGGATGCCGAAAAATGGGATGACGATAGTGGCGAATCGGAATTCCTGTACTAAAGAACCCAGCCCGAAAGGAAGGTAGACGGTCCCCCCGAAACCGAGGGCCGCAGCCGCACATAAGGACGCGATTATTAAATCGAATTGAATATCGCCCCTGATTTTATACCGGGTGGCTGCGGCAACCGCCAGACCCAGGATGATAATAGCCAGCAGATAGATTATGCCCCCCGGCCACATGTACCTGACGAAAGAGTAGATCGGGGAAGAATGGTTCAGGGTCAGGACTGCCGGCAGCCAGTAGTACATCCCGATGAAAGCCCCCACAGCGGCGACGATGACGAGATAAGGCAATTGAGTATGCAGGAATATTTTCCAGGAACGTTTGTGCGCCAGCCAGATAATATGGAAAACAGCCAGCACCAGGGCTGCGAATATTACCGGAAAAGGATGTACCAGGATGGCCACCCCAAGCAAGACCCCGGGCAAGATTTTATTCCGGATTCCGGCGGTCCGGTCCTCCATGATCCGGCTTAAATAGACCGTGAGGAATCCGATAGTGGCGCTCCATCCGAGCAGGTTCGGGCCTTCACCGTACAGGAAATTTATTAAAAGCGGGGTTGAAGTTTCATAAGCTACCAGGCACCACATTGCCAGGTGAGAGTCGAATCCAAGAAATCGCCGTGAAAAATAAAAGATGGCGATTCCGTTTAACATAAGGGTGATAAGGAATAATATTTTATAGGCGACTACCACGTCGACGAGAAAGGACAGCGCCGCAGCCAGAAAATAGAAGCCGGGAGGATAGAACGGATCAAAAGGAATTCCGTGATACCAGTATGGATTCCATTGCGGCCAGGAGAAATTGGCCAGATAGCTGTGAAGAAGCTCGATTTTAAAAATATGAGAACGTACATCCCCATCCACAGGGACTGAAATGTCGAAAAGGTTTCGGCCCAGAAAAAAGGCGGCGATGGCCAGGGAAAGAAATATCGCCAGCCATATTGCACCGTAGCGGCTAATCCATTGAGGGACTGAACGGCCTCTTGTCAGTTTTGTGAAAAGTTGCTGCCAGCCGCTTCTGACTCCATTCATCATTGGCAAAACCCCACTGTCGTTTTGAGAAGGACTTAGTAACCTCCGTTCTAATTATTGTATATACCACACTAAGGACAGAGGTTAAGGTGAAGACCAGGGGGATAATGAGAGCCCCGTCATATCCGAATCTGAAAGTGTCTCAGGCCATCCGGCATCAAAATATAATCTGAGACTGATTCTATTGAAACAGACTTCACAATGTGTTCTAATAAGTATATCCTCAATGGTTCCCTCCCATATTCAACCACCGGGTTCAGATGGAAAGGCAGGCCAATATGCCAGAGGAAAAATCGACCATATTAGCCGTAGACGACAATCCGGATACCCTGGAACTGATGCAGGCTATGCTGGAGGATGAAGATTATCATTTATTGACTGCTTCTACCGGGGCCAAAGCCATACAAACCTTCCGGGAAAACCGGGTATCGCTGGTGCTGCTGGATATCATGCTGCCGGATATTAATGGGTATGCTGTCTGCAAACGCATCCGCAAGATATCAACAGTGCCGGTTATCATGGTTACGGCCAAGGACCGCGAGGAAGAAGAAGCCATCGGCCTGGAAGCCGGGGCGGATGATTACATCACCAAGCCTTTTACATCCTTGATACTGTTATCCCATATCAAAGCAGCGCTCCGCCGCAGTCTTATCCTGGAGTCCCGGGTTTCTCCAACTTCCTTTCAGTCCCATGACCTGAATATAGATTATTTCCGGCAGACCGTAACCATTGACGGGAAGATTGTGAAACTGACAGCCACCGAATCTCGCATACTGGCTTTGCTGGCCCGGCATAGCGGCATAATAGTGTCTCCCGAGGAAATCATTCGGAATGTGTGGGGGGTAGAATATGAAGACGACTCCAGTATCCTCCAGGTAAATATCAGCCGTCTCCGCAACAAGCTTGAAGAGTATTCCAGAGGGATCCAATATATCCGGACTAAACATGGACAAGGATATCTTCTGCAATAAAAGGACCACGACCAAGAGTTTTCGCTTTGTTTTAATAAAGCGATAAATTCATTAGTAAAAATTTCCGCTATTGTAAAACTACTATAGCCAACCAGGAAACCTCACAAAATTGTAAGTTGACTTTCCGGAAACATATGCTAGACTTTACTTATAAGATGACAGGCTAAGCTTAGTCAGACAATCATGGGAGCCACTGGTACTACTTAATTTAAATCATTGTTGAATTACTCTGAAGCAGGTAAAACTTACCCGGAAAATTCTTTTATATTGCTAAAAGTAAGCCCCTTAGATCAAAGATGGTGAAAGCGTATTTAAAGAAAATATTCACGCCCTAAGAGAAGGGAGCAGGATGATCAATTATAAAGTATTAGTTATACTGGTTGGCCTGATAGTGATATCTTTACTTTCGGGCTGCAGCCTTTTTATGCCCGGTTCTTCATCGTCCGCAGAAGCCAACCCCATAGATTCATTATCTTTATCTCGCGCTCCCAGGCTGGACCAGACGGCTGAACTGGTCTTTTCTAACGCCATGGGATTTTATAAAATCGGTAATGCTAAGGAGGAAAACCCACCTGACTATAAAGTTCGGGCGTGGGTAGAGTTCCATTATGCCAATATTTACGGCAGCTATTCCGAGGCCAAATATGGTGAGGATGTACCTCTGGAAGAGGTCCTGGTTAACGGTGATTTGATCTGGGAAGGCAACCCCTTTGATATTGAGGATGATCTGGATCTTAGAGGAGAGATACAGCTTCCCCGGGAAGGGGTCTGGGAAATCACGGGGTACATTGAATCCGAGGGATCGGGAGTATCCACCTTGGATAAGCGCTTCGAGGAGGAAATTCGGGTAGCTGTTACCAGGGATGCCGCTGTAATCATGGGGGATACCTGGGAATTTGAAACTGGTTCGCTGGCTTACCTGGATAATTTCTCATACGGGCAACTTAGTGAAAGAGTACCCAACGAACTATTTGAGCCTGTAGTTTTAGAGTTGGATATCTCCAGAATACCAGGTGTTGGAGAAGAAGCTCTGATAACCTGTGTTATTCGCTCTCTGCATGATGTTACGGATTTCACCGCTGAAATCACTTTTATCAGGAGAACAGACGATAACCCGTGGCTTAAGGTTTCAGGAGATAATCTTCTTGTGGATGGTGACTTGAAATGGGAAGGCAATTTAAAGCAAGATGAGCCGGTGGAGTTCTCCGCTACGATAAAACTGCCCGAAGGTGGGGATTGGCAAATTTATGCCTTTGGAGATTATCCAACCAATGAAATGATAGGATTTTCAGATAACATAAAGATGAATATCTCTGGTAATATCCGCTCCTTCGGCTGGAAAGAACTCCCGAGCCGCCCCAGGACCAGGACGGACCAGGCCCCGGCGATAACCAGTATTCCTCCTCCCTCGCCTCCCAGATAAATAAAATCTTCCCGAAGAAAACTTATACCGTATACAAGACCTATCGGACTTTATAGATAGACCTGATTCCGTTTTCTAACTAAATAAGGAGGTAGGTTCCTAATGTTACGTATATTTTTTCGTACGTTCCTTCCGGTTTTCATGATATTGGCGCTTATTCTAAGTGGAATGCCAGAAAATATCATATCGGCACAATCGGAGAATATTAAACTTCCCGGCACGAAAATAAATCCAGGCCCTGTATCAATAGATCTTTCCTTTTCCCAATTGCAGAAATCAGGTAAGATGTATGAACTGAAATTAAATGCCGTGTTTAATATAAACGATAAACATTTAGAATCCTCCAAAATGGCTAAAGTTCGGGCGTGGGTAGAGTTCCATTATGCCAATATTTACGGCAGCTATTCCGAGGCCAAATATGGTGAGGATGTACCTCTGGAAGAGGTCCTGGTTAACGGTGATTTGATCTGGGAAGGCAACCCCTTTGATATTGAGGATGATCTGGATCTTAGAGGAGAGATACAGCTTCCCCGGGAAGGGGTCTGGGAAATCACGGGGTACATTGAATCCGAGGGATCGGGAGTATCCACCTTGGATAAGCGCTTCGAGGAGGAAATTCGGGTAGCTGTTACCAGGGATGCCGCTGTAATCATGGGGGATACCTGGGAATTTGAAACTGGTTCGCTGGCTTACCTGGATAATTTCTCATACGGGCAACTTAGTGAAAGAGTACCCAACGAACTATTTGAGCCTGTAGTTTTAGAGTTGGATATCTCCAGAATACCAGGTGTTGGAGAAGAAGCTCTGATAACCTGTGTTATTCGCTCTCTGCATGATGTTACGGATTTCACCGCTGAAATCACTTTTATCAGGAGAACAGACGATAACCCGTGGCTTAAGGTTTCAGGAGATAATCTTCTTGTGGATGGTGACTTGAAATGGGAAGGCAATTTAAAGCAAGATGAGCCGGTGGAGTTCTCCGCTACGATAAAACTGCCCGAAGGTGGGGATTGGCAAATTTATGCCTTTGGAGATTATCCAACCAATGAAATGATAGGATTTTCAGATAACATAAAGATGAATATCTCTGGTAATATCCGCTCCTTCGGCTGGGAGGAACGTCCATTGAAACCCCTGCCTGAGGATGTTGAAATACAGGGGATAGACCCATTTTCCAATGAAAGATCCAGCATATCCAGGTCGGATAGTACTCAAAACAAGGAGCAGAACAGCAACCAGGATACTCCTGAGTCCCAAGCTCTACCACAGCCGGAAAGGAGGACTCCCTCTTTATCGCCTCCCCCGCCTCCCACGACCGACGAGATAAAACAATCAGACGAAGGGGAAACTGATCAAAATTCCCTGCTTCCTCCTCCCAGACCGCCCCGGGAATCCCGGTCAGAGACAGAAATTAACAACGAGGCAACCAGGTCTGCTGAAATCATTCCTGCTGATATTTCGTCTATAAACGAAAAACTTCAAAGAATTGTTGGAAATGGCGCCCTGGAAATAACAGACGCCCGAAATGAATATGGCCGGCAGTATCAGATGGCGGATGGAAAGAAAAGAGCCATAATCTCTTCAACTCCCATCCAATATAAAGCTGCTGATGGGACTTACCAGTTGATCGATAATACCCTTGTCCCGGTTTCAGGTGACGATAAATATGCATTTACCAATAGTTCTCATTCATTCTCGGTCTATTTCCCGTCGTATTTAGAAGAAGGGTCGGATATACTTGTCAAGACGGAAACCGGAGAGGAAATAAGACTGGGGCAAAATACCAGGTTAGGGACTAATAATAACCAGGGTGAGCAAAATCTACTCCAGCAAGGAAATGCCCGTGAGGGAAATACAAACAAAAATACAATCAGCTATACAGAACGGTTCACTGGAGTGACTGAATCTTACACAGTAGAGACGTGGGGACTGAAGCATAATTATATAATTGAACAGCCGATCATATTAGATAGCGCTGATAAATATCTAGAGTTCACGGAAAGGGTAGACCTGCCTGAAGGCTCCTATCTTTCGGTTGATGGTAACAGGCAGGATGGTGACTTCACTACGGAACAGAATATCCGTATTCTGGATGCGGAAGGGACTTTTATCGGTGTTTTTCCTCGTCCTTATGCCTATGAAGGGTCTCTCGGTGCGTTTGACCCGCGTAATAGTGACACAACATCGCTCTCCTATAAAGTGGTTTATCTTGATGAGAACCCTATACAAATATCCGTGCTGGTACCTGTAGAGTGGATGGTTCAACCTGAGCGCGTTTATCCTGTAACTATCGATCCATCTTGGGATACGCAAGATGGGCCAAGCTATAATAACGATGACGGCTTTCAAGATTCAGGTACTACCGTCAACCTCACCAGTCCTTTACTGAGAATTGGGAAAAATAATATTTCTCCATATTATGAATATGCAACATACATGAGATTTAATGAAATTCCAATACCTCCGGAGAGTACTATCGATGAGGTTTATCTTTGGTGGGTATCAGCGGAAGATTATACGACTTCAGGTATACTTACCCAATTAAAATTTGAATTAGTGCCTGATGCACCTCAACCATCCAGTTACAATTTACCGAAAAGCAGGACTTATGGGTACTATAGTACAATAACCGATATTGGCGGCGATTGGGACGTAGATGATACTTTTTGGCTTTCACTTTATGATTTGTCATTACAGGAAATAATTGATCAGTCTGGCTGGCAAGAAGATAATGCAATTGGATTGCTCTGGACAACTCGTACAGGCTGCGCGAACAATTTCAGAACGATATGGTCGATAGATTCTCCTGATCAGTCACCTTATTTGGAGATAGAATATACTGAGCCGGACACCGAAGACCCGGAAACGTTTATAACCGGTGGTCCCAGCGGACCGATTAACTACGATGATGTGACTTTTACCTGGACCGGTACCGATAATGTAACAGATACCTCTGATCTTCTTTACAGGTATTACCTGTCAGGGAAAGATTCAGGTTGGTCAAGCTGGACATACAGTACCAGCAAATCCTATTCTAATCTGACTGAGAAGAGCTATACATTTTACGTATACTGCGAGGATGAATCAGGCAATACTTCAACCGATGCTATCCGGTCTTTTACCGTGGATGTTACTGATCCGGTGCCATCGATAACCAGTGGGCCATCCGGAATAATTGACTACGATGATGTGACTTTTACCTGGACTGGTACCGATAATATAACCAGTACTCCTAACCTGCGATATAGCTACCGGCTGGAAAACTACGATTCCGGTTTTTCAGCGTGGACGTATAATACATCCAAGTATTATTCCAACCTTCCCAATGGCGATTATACGTTCTGGGTTACAGCCATAGATCAAGCAGGAAATTCCGGCCTTTACGATTATCAATCATTCACAATCTCAAGAATTACAGTAACCGGGAATTGGTACTATCGTTCCCGGGATACGGGCGCCCAGGTGCCCTCTAAAAATTGCCTGGTTTACCTGACATATGCCGGAGATGAACCATCCGATTACATAGAGTACGGCTATACAGACAACAACGGTCATTTTCAGATAGGTCCGGTTTCGGACGATGAGGGTAATGGCTTACAATTATGGATTAATGCTGCAGCATGGTATGCTGTACCAGATTTGTATGATACAAAGGTCTTTGTAAGTGAATGGGATATTCCCGGACCAGATATACCTAATCCAGGAGACGTAACTGCAGACAACGTGTTAACAGATGCATTTCATTATACTTATGGTACTACTATATGGCAAGATGAAAATATTTCAGCCGAGATATATCCCCAAGGTCAAACTGACAATGAAAAAGTAGAAGCATGGTGGATTCAAGATGATCTGAATCGGGGATATTTGTATCTACTTCAAAACGACCCTACCCATTCAATCTGGCCGAGTGGTAACGATGGATTCATAATTGCAAGATGGGATCCAGATGGTAGCTATTTCCCGGATATATTAATTGGAAACAGTCTTTATATGTTCCCATATATTTACTTAACTAAGGACGATAGTGAGAGCAAATGGGTTACCCTACACGAAATGGGTCATAGGGTTATGGATGTAATATATGACGGATGGTATGATTGGTATTGGGACTCTTTTCCAGGAGACTTCCCAGGAAATATTGAAGAGATTATTGCTGTTTTACAAAATCATGCCATGGGAATGTCTGTAAATGAGATTATGGCATGGACAGAGGGTTGGGCTGATTTCTGGGTTTGCGCTGTAAATGATATCCCTATAGCATATGATTACAATATTGAAACACAGAAAGATAAAGACGGCAATGAATTGTATTGGAACTATATATTGCAACAAGAATTACCCTGGGAAGATGGTGACACAGTAGAAGGACGGGTTGCCGGGTCTCTTTGGGACCTTTATGACCTGGTAGATGAACCATATGATGAGTTTGATGGAGGACAACAACCAGATCGTGATCTAGGTAATATTCTTACAGCCTTAACCAGTCAAGAAGGCGATGATCAGGATACTTTTGCAGGTTTTTGGAACGAATATTCAGACTTGCTATCTACAGATGATGAGAAGATATCCGCGGCAAGGGCTTTGTTCCAGAACACTATTATAGATAGTAACAAATATCCCGAACTGCGTTTTTACTTAACGGCAAATGCTTCACCTCCAGGCAGCGGCACTATTAATAAAAACCCTGATGATAGTGAGTATATGCCTGACGATGAGGTTGATCTTACTGCTAATGCCTCACCCGGCTGGAGCTTCGATAGCTGGAACGGAGTTGACAGCAGCAACGGCGATACAGCCAGCGTCACCATGGATGAAGATAAGACGGTTACCGCCAACTTCGTACAAGATATGGACCTGGAAGAGGCAGTGGATAATATTGCCTTAACTTTCACGACCGGCGGCAATGCAGAATGGTTCGGGCAAACCGCAACATCATATTATGACGGCGATGCGGCTCAAAGCGGCGACATTTCCCATAATCAGACCACCTGGATGCAAACTACGATGAATGGAGAGGGAACAATCAATTTCTTCTGGAAGGCATCATCGCAACTTGATTATGATTACCTATCATTTTACATTGATGGGAATCTTCAAGATAGGATTTCCGGAAACGTGAACTGGCAACAGGAAAACTTTCCTGTCAGCGGTGCAGGTACCCATACCTTAAAATGGGAATATGCCAAAAACGGGAGTATAGATAACGGGGCGGATTGCGGCTATGTAGACAACATTACTCGTTCAATATCACCTTCGGTTGATACTCTTAATGCAAATAATATTGCGCCTACCTCTGCCACTTTAAACGGTTATCTCAGCAGTTTGGGTGGCACCAGCACGGTGAATGTCTCTTTTGAATGGGGTGAAGATACGGATTACGGCCAGACCACTACCTCCCAGAACAGATCTTCTACAGGCTCCTTCAATACATCTATATCGGGCTTATTACCCAATACCACCTATCATTACCGGGCTAAAGCGATGGGTGATGGCACTGACTACGGTTTAGACGAGGATTTTACTACTACTGGCACCCCGCCATCTGTGACTACCAATGCTGAAAGCTCGGTCACATCATCCGGGGCTACTCTCAATGGCAATCTTACCAGCCTGGGTACTGCCTCTTCAGTCGAGGTATCTTTCGAATGGGGTCTGACTACCAGCTATGGTAATACCACTACTCTCCAGAACAGGTCTTCCACCGGCGCCTTCAACACACCCATTTCGGGTTTGTCACCCGATACCATCTATCATTACCGGGCTAAAGCTGTCGGGCATGGTAACGATTATGGCGATGACGAGACGTTCAGGACCCAACCTGGCGGCGGCTCTACGCCACCAACAGTCACCACTAATGCGGCTACCGGTGTCGGTGACACTACCGCTACCTTAAATGGTAATCTTACTTCATTAGGCAGTGCCTCTACCATCGATGTTTCGTTTATGTGGGGAACTACCACAGGCGGACCTTACCCGAATGAAACTACCGCCCAACCTATGACCACTACCGGGACTTTTAATTTTCCTTTAAGCGGACTCGATTCCGAAACTGATTATTATTATATCGCTAAAGCCGCAGGTGACGGCACTGATTTAGGCGATGAGCAGCACTTTGCCACCACCACAGGCGACTGGTTGAATCCCTCCGCCAATGCCGCCGCCTCCGGCGGTGACGGCAACGGCTTTGAACAAAATCCGGCCAATGCTTATGCCGACGGAGGATCCTATGCCGGCAACATCGACGGCGCGGCTGACCGCCATCTTTTCTATAACTATGGGATCGACCTGCCGGCGGGCAGCACCATCGAAGGGATCGAAGTGCGGCTGGACTGGTGGCTGGACAGTACTTCCGGTACCAGCAGCATAGATGTGGCGCTGTCCGGGGATGGTGGGACAAGCTGGACCAGCGCTAAGACCTCCAGTACTGAGCGCACCTCTGACGGCAATCCCACTGATATCCTGGGTGGTCCCACAGATAGCTGGGGAAAAACATGGACCGCTTCAGAATTAAGCAACAGCAATTTCAGGGTCAGGCTGACCTGCAACTCCAGTTCCAGCAGCCGGGACTTCTACCTGGACTGGGTCCCGATTCAGATCTATTATTCAACAGTACAGTGGCCTGACGTCACTTTTAATATCAATTGCGGTGAGCCTGCCGGCCCTGATGTCACTTTTAATATCAACTGTTCGGGATAGCCATTCTGTGTCGACTCAAATACCGAGGATTGGATTCAAAACGCCGGGTTCAAACTAAAAGCGAATAGAAAAGGAAACATGAACAAATTATTAGCCATCTCCATTGTATTGGTATTGACAGTCCTGACCGGATGCCGCTCTCTGCCGGCGGCAGGATATGATCCGGCTCCGGCTTCAATGCCGGCAGGCTCCAGAGAGCCGCCGGCCAACAAGAACTGGATTGCGCCGGGTAAAGTGGAGATTGCCGGATTTCATCCAGGAGAGAGGGCGGAATATCCGCTGACTATCCATGCGGGAAATAAGGCATCGACCTTCAGGGTCTATTTCAAGGCCGTGGAAAACACTCCTCCGGAGGCAGAGAACTGGGTGACCATCGCCGGTACCCGGCCGGTAATCGAAGCCGGGCAAAGCCAGGAGGTAATGATCGCCCTGGAGATGCCTGTTACGGTAAACCCCCGGGATATTCCTGATAGCTGGGAATTTCAAATAGCGGTCTCTCCCGAACCAACCGGCACAGGCGGCAGCCAGGTTGTCATCGAGCTGGCTTCACGCTGGATCATCGCGATGAAATGATACACTTATTAAGGAGGCTTGAGCTATGAAAGAAATGTTTAGGACCCGGAAACTGCTTAAGATCATGTCTGTTCTTCTGGTGGTTGCAATTGTTGCCGGGAGCATCTGGCAGTCCCGTGACGGCGTGTCTGTGGAAGCCAGCGGAATGGTATCCGTAGACCTCAGCCCCGGGTCGAGCGATAACCCGGAAGATGCTAATGCTCCCAGCCTTATCACCGAGAAAGGGTCTAATTATTATGAAATCGCATATCCCGTCTCGGGCAGTAAGATCGAAATCGGCGATGTTTCCGGGACAGGTGCATTCAAGCCCGACCTGACTGTCAGCGCCTGGGATGGGGAATCCGAGTTCCGGCTCATCGCTCTATCCAGCCTGGAAGGGAAATCTCAGG
>JAQULX010000023.1 GCA_028718465.1 Dehalococcoidales bacterium
CAACCCCGCGTGACCTGGCAATAGCGGAGGTATTATTAAAAGAGCATGGCCAATAAAATCCGGGTAGGATTCGGGTACGATGTGCACCCCCTGGCAACCGGAAGGAAGCTGATGCTGGGAGGAATAGAGATACCCTATAAGAAGGAACTGGCAGGCTGGAGCGATGGGGATGTACTGATACATGCCGTAATGGATGCGCTGCTCGGCGCCGCCGCCCTGGGTGATATCGGGACACATTTCCCACCGGGGGACCCGCAGTTCAAGGATATATCCAGCCTGGTCCTCCTGGCCAGAGTGAAAAGCCTGCTGGATGCAGGGAACTGGAAAATCAACAATATCGACGTAATGGTGATGGCCGAGGAGCCGAGACTCAAGGAATATATGGGGAGAATCGTTGAGAACCTCTCCCGCGCATTGGGGCTGGCGCCCGGCGATATTAACATCAAGGCCGGCACCGGGGAGAAGCTGGGTTTTGTGGGGCGGGGTGAAGGCATCGCGGCACAGGCCGTTGCTTTGCTGGAAAGCACAAAAATAGAGTACAGATACTTATAAAGGAACGATATAATGAAAATCCATAACACCCTCAGCGGACAAAAAGAGGAATTCTTACCCGGCGGTGATGAAGTTAAAATGTATGTTTGCGGGGTGACGCCGTACGATAACAGCCATTTCGGGCATGCGATGAGCTATGTTTTCTTTGACGTAATCCGGCGGTATCTCAAGTTCCGTGGATATAAGGTCAAATACGTACAAAATGTTACGGACATCGATGATAAAATCATTATCCGGGCTAACCAGCGGGGTATTTCTACACAGGAACTGGCGGCTAAATATACCGATAGTTTTTTTGCCGATATGAAAGCCCTGAATGTAATGCCGGCCGATGTCAGCCCGCGAGCTACCGAGGAGATCCCCAAGATTATCGAGGTGATCCAGGGCTTGATGGAAAAGGGTTATTCCTACCAGACGCCGGACGGCTCTGTCTATTTCCGGGTGACCCGGGATGAGCATTACGGACAACTATCCCACCGGACACTGGATATGATGATGGCAGGAGCGAGGATTGAAGTCGGGGAACAGAAGGAACACCCGATGGACTTCGCTCTCTGGAAAGCGGCCAAACCCGGAGAGCCCTCCTGGGACAGTCCCTGGGGAAAAGGGCGTCCGGGGTGGCATATCGAGTGCACCGCCATGTCTATGAAATACCTGGGAGAACAAATCGATATCCACGGCGGGGGCCAGGACCTCGTTTTCCCGCATCATGAGAATGAAATCGCTCAGTCCGAATGCTTTACCGGCAAGCGGCCTTTCGTGAAATACTGGCTGCACAACGGATTCCTACAAATCGGGGAAGAGAAGATGAGCAAGTCGCTGGGCAACATGCTGACCATCAAGGAAGTACTGGCAAAACACAGTCCGGACGCAGTCCGGGTATTTATACTCAGTTCTCATTACCGGAGTCCCTTATCCCTATCAGAGGAAGGACTGGAAGGCGCGGAAAAGGGCGCCGAACGACTGGCCCGCTCTGCCAACCGGGCGGACAGCGACGATAATAACGGCGTCCTGAATACGGACGAATTCAAGCAGCAGTTCATCGAGGCTATGGATGATGATTTCAATACGGCGAAAGCTACGGGCATTCTTTTTGATCTTGCCCGCGAGATCAATCTGGCAGCCGATTCCGGGGCCGATATCTCCGAGGCCCGCCAGACCCTCAAAGAGCTGGCCGGGGACGTGCTGGGTTTAAGGCTGCCGGCAGCGGAAGCGGAAGCCGTTTCGGTAGAAGCCGCCCCTTTCATCGATCTGCTGGTGGAAACCCGCTTCAATCTGCGGCAAGCCAAGCAATATCAACTGGCCGACACTATCCGCACCAGGCTGGCCGAGCTTGGGATCCTGCTGGAGGATACCCCCAAAGGGACCGTCTGGCGGCAGAAGAAGTAAATCTATACCTTACTGGACAGCAGTACTCTCTCTTTGGTAAGGGTGCGAGAAAGCAGGAAAGTGACAGCGCCCAGGACCACGATCATGCCGGCGTAGATCAACCTGAAGTCTATATTTACCCCCGGTTGTGACAGGGCTGTAACCCCGAAATAAAGCATCAGGAAAATAACGGTAAAGGCGATGTTGGCGATCCGGGGATTGGTAATGACAAGCTGGAGATAGATCACTATGGCTACCACCAGAAAGATGAGGACCGGAATGATTATAATGGCTGTGACGATGGCCGTAGCATCCGGAATGATAAAGCTGCCAACCCTCGGCTCCACCGCCACGAAACTCATTACCACATAGGCCAGCACGGTCACCCCCAGGGCAATAACATAGCTGGGGATGGTCACGGCCAGGGCTTTGCCCAACCATAGCTGGTTCAGGCTGACCGGGGCTGCCATGAGCGACTCGAGGTTGCGCTTGGTCTTTTCTACTATCACGGCATAGGCTGCAAAAACAGAACAGATAAGTACACCGTACATCATAGGCAAGGTGGCAAAGATATTATTCATAAATGCCAGGCTGATCTGATAGAAGACATCCGGCGAGGCATCCTGGCCGATCCGGTTGACCGCCGCATTGTAAGAGTTGAAATAGGTAAAGGTAAGAAAGAACAGCAAAATGATATAAATAATGATGCTGCGGCTGCGAAAGGCTTCCCGGATATCCTTCCGGGCAATCACCCATAGTTTTTTCATTTCAGCGGTCCTCCGCTTCTTTCAAAATGGTAGTATAGATTTCCTCCAGGGAGGCCTCCTGTTTTTTAACCTGCTCCAGGCGGACTCCCCGGGATGCCAGGTAAGTCACAACAGCGGAAACATTCGTGCTGCTATTGACGGACAAAGTGAGAAAATTGCCATCCCGGCTGCGGATATCGATCCCGGGAAGTTTTTGCAGGTCTTCCAGAACCGGAGATTCGATAGGTCCGGCAGTCTCGATCACGACTTCGCCGCGGCTCATCTCGTGCTGCAGGACTTCCAGTTCCCCATATAACCGGATTTGCCCTTTGTGGATCAAGGCAATGCGATTGCAGATACGCTGGACCTCATCCAGATTATGTGAACTCAATAGTATCGTCTTGCCATCCCGATGGATCATGTCCAGCATGATCTTCCTGATTTCAATCTGACCGGTGGGATCGACGCCGGCAGTAGGTTCGTCCAGAACCAGGACTTCAGGATCAGGCATCAGGGCGCGGGCCAGGGCTAGTCTCTGCCGCATGCCTTTGGAGAAAGTACCTACCTTATCCTTGATCCGGTCGCCCAGGCCGACCAGACCGATCATCCGGTTGATCCTCTCCGCCGGATTGGGAACGTTGTAAAGCCGGGCGTAGTAGACCAGGTTATCGAAGGCCGACAAATTGTCGTACAGCCCATCAGCCTCCAGGACGAAACCGATCTTCTGTCGGACGGAGTCCTTCTGAGAGTCCTGCCCCAGCACAAATAGGCGGCCGGAGGAAGCCCTCATCAGTCCCAGGATGATGCGGATAGTGGTGGTCTTGCCAGCCCCGTTCGGCCCCAGGTAGCCGAAAATATCGCCATGCCCGACGGCCAGAGTCACATTCTTTAATATATCCCTTTCACCTATACGCTTGGACACGTTTTCCAGGCTGATAACGCTATCCATGAAATATCCTTTCTGTATCAGTTGTTCCAGAAAATTATAGCATAATCAGTCGGTTTGGGGAGAGGAGGATAGATTGAGATGGTTTTCTTATGATGGCACTGCAAAAAATTACGGTATACAGGGTTCAGTTTTCGGGATATAGATCACAGACCAAGGGCAGAAGGGGTGTCAAGCTCTTGTATAATAAACTCCAGCAAATCTTTTAGAATCGGTTTCTCAAATTCATTATTTTCATTGGAAATAGCATCGATTGGTACCGTTATATCCTCGACAAATGGCAATATTTTTAATTCTCGGCCAAGAACTTCCTTTTCGGCTTCTTTAATGTGCCAGAAACCAATAGCATGCCCTTCTTTAACAAATACCTTGAGAACATCCATGCTCAAGGTATTTACCATTATATGAGGAGAAGCTGGTATCCCTGCATCACGGAATTTTTCGATTACCAGGGTATGCAGAAGTGAACCTGGTTGTCCACAGATAATTGGCATATCCTGTAAGTCGTGCCAGTCCACTCTTTCTTTTTGGGCGATGGGGAGATTGGGAGAAGCGACAAACACTAATTTCTCCGCATCAGAGATTCTAACCGGTCTCACCGGGATAGTTCCATAGTCCGTGCTAACTACGATACCAATATCGATCTCCATGTCAGCCACATCCTGGATAATTTTGGTTGTGTTGGTAATGACCATCTCGATATTGACTTCCGGATAAGATTTACAGATTCTGGATAGTGCTGTGGTAACCTGCATAAGGAGAAGTGGAGTAATACCAATCTTGATAAGTTTTTGTTTTAATGAATTAAGATATCTATCCACATTACTCAGTTGTTCCCAAATGCCTTTAGTAAGTCGATAAAGGTCCTGCCCAGCTTCAGTCAGATAGACTCTCTGCTTCTTAATATTGAATAATTTTACTCCAGCAGACTTCTCCAAACTCTTGAGATGGTAACTCACAGTGGGTTGAGTCAAACAAAGTTTATCGGCTGCTATGGAGATGCTTTGTTCCGTTGCAACATTATAAAAGACCATAAGTTGATGTAAATCTAAATCCGATACACTCATAATCGTTAACCTATCTTAGCCAATTCATCTTTAGCTTATATCTATAGTTATATAGAATTTTTAATGTTTTTGGGGCTAAACTGACCGCTTAAAGAGAAGATAACCGCATCCTACCTCTATAGTTATATAGAATTATTTGTCTTGTTCCCTCCTAAATCAACTACATATAATGAATTTAACCACAGCTTGCTTTATGCCCAAATTGTAACATTTGATAAAGCGGTAGTCCAGAAACCTTGAGCAGGAAAGTAATGACTGATTTAGTGTCCAGGAGGATAGCATGGAATTCTCTAATATTAAACTTCGACTTTTACTCTTTGCAGCAGCCCAATATATGAAATTGGCAACTATTAGATACCCCGCATTTAAAGAACGTATTAAAGGAAAAAATCTAACAGCGCAAATCAAATTAATGGATAACTCTATTGGGCGCTATTTTATATTTAAGGATGGCAAAATCATATCCAGGAGCGGAATCCATTCTCAACCCGATATTTGTATGGGAATCCGGGATGCCAGGCTGGCCGGAAAACTTCTGGTGCCTGCCCGAGACCAGATGGAACAAATGAATGGCATGAAGAATTTTTGTTTAACACTGGATGGACAGGATGAGCTTACAAGCTGGTTCATGGAAACTCTCAGCTTATTATTTACAATCGGCCTGAAATATGGAGTAGACGTCGGTAGAGGAGTTAAGAGATATGTTAACAATTCCAATGCCGGACCCATGTTCGTGTACGTGAAAGATGGCAGGATCATCCGGATGACTCCCATTGAATTCGATAGCGATGATGCTCCTTCTTTTACTATTCAAGCTCGAGGGAAAATCTTCACACCTCCACGTAAATGCACTCTGTCTCCATTCGGGTACTCCTTAAAATCTACTGTCTATTCACAAGATAGAATTTTATATCCACTGAAGCGGGTTGATTTCGATCCTAAGGGCAAACGTCATCCTGAAAACAGGGGTATCTCAGAATATGAAAGAATCAGCTGGGATGAGGCGCTGGATATAGTGGCAAATGAGATAAAAAGGGTGAAAAGAGAGTATGGGCCAGGCGCAATTCTAAGTAGTACTCCTTCACATCATAACTGGGGCATTGTGGGATATTATTTAAGCGCTCACCGTCGGTTTATGAATGCCATCGGTTGTACTCAAACAGTAGCTAACCCGGATAGTTGGGAAGGCTGGTTTTGGGGAGCGACCCATCATTGGGGAAACAGCATGCGTCTGGGGGGTGCTGAGATTTATGGAACTGTGGAGGATTGTCTTAAAGAATGTGAAATGATGGTATTCTGGAGCAGCGATCCTGAATCTATCCCGGGAGCGTATAGCGGGTTTGAAAGCACAATACGGCGTCAGTGGCTCCAGGAATTAGGCGTGAAAACGGTCCATATTAACCCTTACTACGATCCGACTATCGCTTTAATGGGTGGCAAATGGTTGGCTCCTAAACCGGATACCGGCAACGCGATGGCACTGGCAATAGCCTACGTCTGGATAACCGAAAATCTCTATGACAAAGAATACATAACCAAAAGGACTACCGGATTTGAAAAATGGCTGGATTATATCTTGGGGAAAGAGGATGGGATTCCCAAGACTCCTGAATGGCAGGAGCAAGAGACAGGGGTTCCTGCCAAGGATGTTCGGGCATTAGCTCGTGAGTGGGGATCTAAGAAAACATATCTTGGAGCTGGCAGTCCGGGGAATACTGAAGGAGGAGCCTGCCGGTGTGCTACCGGCCTTGAATGGGCGCGTTCTATGGTCTGCCTGATGGCTATGCAGGGTATCGGTAAACCTGGCATTAATATGGGAAATATGACCTATGGAGCACCGCTGGATACTCGCTTCTATTTCCCGGGTTATGCCGAAGGCGGAATCTCCGGGGATATCGAGGGTACAGCCTCAGCAATCAATCTTTATCAGAGGATGCCTCATCTGCCATCGGTGAATACGGTTTTCCAAAAGGTCCCGCGCTTGAATATACCGGAGGCGATCTTAGAAGGTCATTGCGAGGGTTATTTCAACAATACCAAGTCTATAGAGGGGCAGTTCGTTAAGTTTTCGTATCCAGCGCCAGGTAATTCCCGAATTAAGATGTACTACAAGTACGGCGGTTCATATATCGGTACCATGAATAACACCAACCGCTATGTCAAATCTTACCGCACACCGGAGTTAGAGTTCGTAGTGAACCAGTCAATCTGGATGGAGGGAGAAGCCAAATTTGCGGATGTTATCTTGCCGGCCTGCACCAATTTCGAACGCTGGGATATCGGAGAAACCTGCAATGCCGGAGGGTACATAATTCATAATTTCAATAAACTCAATCACAGGATAATTACTATACAGCATAAGTGTATTGAGCCTTTAGGCGAATCCAAATCCGACTTCCAGATCTTTCTGGAATTATCCAAGAGGCTGGGGTTGGGAATGTATTATTCCGAGGGAGCTACGGAGCTTGACTGGTGCAAGAAGATATTCGATGCCTCGGATATGCCAAAGGTTATTTCCTGGAAGAAATTCCTGAAAAAGGGGTACTATGTATTACCAGCGCCAAAAGAGGAACTTAAACCACCACTGGCTTATAAATGGTTTGCAGAAGGCCGGAAAAAAGATTTAACCGAGCCTATCCCCCTGCCGTCGGACTACACTGAGGGATATCTGATTGGACTTCAAACTCAGTCCGGTAAGATTGAGTTCGAGTGCTCCAGCTTGAAGAGGCTGGATCCAAATGATCCGGAAAGGCCTACGATCAGTAAATATATTCCGTCATGGGAGGGTCCTCATACCCAGGAACTATATGCCAGGTTTCCGTTGCAGATGGTCTCATCACATCCTCGTTATAGCTTCCATACTATGAACGATGGGAAAGACAGCACTATTAATGATGTGAAAGAGCACCGAGAATTAATTAACGGCTATTATTATTGGATTATCCGATTGAATACTCAGGATGCGGCGGCAAGGGGTATTAAGCATAACGACCTGGTAAAAGTATTCAACGACCGGGGTGCAGTAATTTGCGCAGCTCATGTGACGGAACGTTTGCCCAAAGGGACAGTGCATTCATACTGTTCATCAGCAATTTACGATCCGCTTGGAGAGCCTGGTTATTCAGTCGACCGTGCTGGAACCGTAAATTTATTAACTTCGTCAAGGCCAATTATTAAGAGGTCGCATAGCAACGCTTCTAATACTTGCTTAGTACAGATCGAGAAATGGACCGAGGAGGGCTGAAATGAGAAAATGGAACATGATCATCGATGTCGCCAAATGCGAAGACTGTAATAATTGTTTTCTGGCTTGTAAAGATGAGTTTGTGGATAATGATTTTCCACCCTACTCGGTTGCTCAGCCCCGGCACGGTCAGAGATGGATCGATATCTTAACCAGGGAAAGAGGCCAATGCCCCTTCATTGATGTTGCTAATCTTCCCATGTCATGCATGCATTGCGATGATGCGCCGTGTATCAGGAACTCCAAAAATGGAGCCGTTTATAAGATGAGCAATGGTATTGTCATAATAGATCCAGAAAAAGCAAAAGGGCAGAAGGACTTATTAAAAGCCTGTCCCTACGGAGCTATCTGGTGGAATAATGAAAAAAACGTAGCCCAGAAATGCACTCTCTGTGTTCATTTGTTGGAGGAAGGCTGGAAAGAGCCGAGATGTGTTCAAGCCTGCCCCACCGGAGCCAGACGTTTCATAAAAGCCGATGATTCTCAGATGGCGCAGATTATCGAGACGGAGAGTCTGGAAGTACTCCATCCAGAATATCATACCCACCCACGGGTTTATTTTAAGAATTTGTACCGCTACACTAAATGTTTTATTGGGGGTACTGTCGCTTTCGAGCAAGCCGGTGTAACAGACTGTGGGAATGGTGCCAAAGTGACACTATTTAAGAACTCTATTAAACTGAGCGAAACCCTCACGGATAATTATGGAGATTTTAAGTTTGATAACCTTGAAGAGAATAGCGGCACATATATTCTTGAAGCAAGTTATAAAAGCTATCCAAAACAAACGATGGAAGTAGAGTTAACCGCCAGTCGGAATATAGGCACTATCTTATTTAAAAGTCCAATAACAGGCTCCGATCAGCGTCTATCCGATGTAGAATACCAAGAGAGTCGTACCAGGAACTCTGGATAACCCCCTGGATTAATAAAGGATTGAAAGGTCTGATAAGTTCTCTATGCCCTACTATAACTATCGAAATATCAGCTAAGGAAGAGATTCATGGGACAAGAACAAATTTTAGTTAATTGCACCACTGGCGGTCCGGTATTCGTGCATGTTAGAGGTGGAAAAATCGTCCGGGTTAGACCTCTGATATTTAATAATCAGACTGACGCAGATTCATGGAAGATTGAGGCCAAGGGGCATCAATTTGCCCCTCTCAGGAAAGCCTGCGTCTCCTCTTATACCCTGACCGAAAAGATGAGAGTTTACTCCGAGGATCGAATTAAATATCCCATGAAAAGGATTGATTTTAATTCTCACGGGGAGAGACATCCCGAGGATCGAGGTCGATCCGGTTATATCCGGATTAGCTGGGATGAAGCCTTAGATATTGTTAGTGAGGAAATGAAGCGAATCCGCAGTCAGTATGGAGTTGAGGCCATCACATCCTGTCCTGCTTCGCACCATAATTGGGGCAATATCGGTTATCGTACTAATACCTGGGCTCGTTTTTTTAATACCATCGGATTTACCGAAATATTCGATAATCCAGATAGCTGGGAAGGTTGGCATTGGGGAGCCACCCATGTTTATGGTTTTTACTGGCGATTAGGTCTTATCGAACCTTATGATATGCTTGAGGAAGCCCTGAAAAATACTGAATTAATTGTGTATTGGGGCAATGACCCCGATACCACCCGCGGGAACTATGGTGGGAATGAGGCTGCTCTCTGGCGTTTATGGCTTAAGCAAATTGGGGTCAAGCAAATTTTCATTGATCCTTTCTGTAACTATACCGCTGCAGTCCATGGTGATAAATGGATTGCTCCCAGACCCGGTACGGATTCAGCATTAGCACTGGCAATTGCTTATACCTGGGTTAAAGAGAATACCTACGATAAAGAATATATCGAAACCCGTACTATTGGATTTGAGCAATTTAAAAATTATATTTTAGGGAAGGATGACGGAGTGCTGAAAACTCCGGAATGGGCGGCAGAGCTAAGCGGAATTCCAGCCCGTATTATTATTGCCTTAGCCCGGGAATGGGCATCCAAACGGACAATGCTGGCTGCCGGCACCCGCGGAGGCATGGGCGGCGCCTGTAAGGCGGCTTATGCTCATGAATGGGCCAGGCTGATGGTCTTGCTCCAGGCTATGCAGGGATTAGGGAAAAAGGGGGTGAATATCTGGGGCACTACTACCGGTCCTCCTTACAACTATAAAATTAATTTCCCGGGTTATGCTGAATGGGGAATTAACAAACTAGCCCAAAACCCTGCTATCAATCCCGTTAAACAAAAATTATATCGCCCACTCCTACCCGAAGCTATTCTCAACCCACCGATTAGCTGGCTGGGACAAGGCTTTTGCGGCTCTTCTCTGGAACAACAATTTATCCCCTACACTTACCCCATGGAAGGTTACCATGAGATAAAAATGCTTTACCGCTATGGCGGTTCGTTTATTGGTACCATGTGCGATACCAATCGATGGGTAAAAATGTACCAGAGTCCGAAGTTAGAATTTGTAGTCAATCAGGACTGCTGGTGGAGTACCGAAACTCAATTCGCAGATGTTATTTTACCTGCCTGCACGAATTTTGAGAGAAATGATATCTCAGAATGGGGGAATGCGGGAGGTTATTCTCAGCATCTTTCAACAGTCTGTAATCACAGGGTATTTATCTATCAGCAGAAATGCATCGAGCCTCTTGGGGAATCCAGGTCGGATTACCTTATATTCAGCGAACTTGCTGAAAGATTGGGCTTTAGGGAACAATATACGGAAGGTAATACCGAGGAAGACTGGATCGAAAAGATGTTTAGAGCTTCTGATTTACCAAAGTATATCTCTTTTGAGGAGTTCCAGAAAAAGGGCTATTTTGTAGCTCCGCAGCTTGAAGAACATAAACCCACGCCGGCTCTTCACTGGTTTTATGAAGGAAGAGACGCAGATACTCCAGAAAGTAATCCCAAGAAAATTGCAGGTAAGTTGAAGGAACTGGGTACTTATAGCGGAAAGATAGAGTTTGTATCGGAAAGTTTGCAAAAATTTACTCCGGACGACCCGGAGAGAGCTCCAATGCCACACTACATCCCCAGTTGGGAAGGGCATACCTCAGAACTGGCAAAAAAGTATCCTTTACAACTTATTTCACCTCATCCCAGATTCTCTTATCATTCACATCACGACCATAAAGTCAAATGGTTAAATGAGATTCCTGGTCACCGTCAGTATAAGGATGGCTATGCATGGCAGGAAGTCCATATCCACCCTGACGATGCTGGTGCTCGAGGTATCCGAGAAAACGATATCGTTAAGCTATACAATGATCGAGGAGCGGTCCTAGGGATAGCTAAACTTACTCAAAGAGTAAAACCGGGAGTAATCCATTCTTATGAATCTTCCGCTCAATATGATCCACTTGAAAGAGGCAAGGCGGGTAGCGTTGACCAGGGAGGTTGTATTAACTTACTGACTCCTTCCAGGATGATGTCTAAAAATGTGGCTGGAATGGCCCCCAATTCCTGTTTGATAGAAATTGAAAAATGGCAAACATAATACTGGAAACTAAATTAAAAATGAATCCTATACTGCTGTCACTGATAGTTGTACCACGGTTAGTAAGCGCTGTAACCCATACTATGTCCGCTGCTTCCAATTGTCTCCTTTTAGATATGCTCAAGATAAACCTTTCGGCAATTATTGACACAACGACACCGTATTCAGCGATACTAATTATGAGATGCTTCACGCGGTTTGCGCTGGAGGGAATTTATTGTTAAAATAGTTCTTTGTTGGGTTTAAAGACCAGCAATGCAATTCCTGGCAGAGCGGTGAGGGGAATCTGGTGAAAACGGCTCCTGGAGCCGAATAATAAGGAGTTATAATGGCGGACAAAATCGAAATCAAAGTCAGCGAACGAACGGTTCAGGGTAAAAAAGTAAGATTCTTAAGGAACAAAGGGGTGGTCCCGGTCCACCTGTTTGGCCATAATATGGATTCCCAGAGCTTACAGGGCAATGCCGCAGATCTGGGCAAGGTTATTTCTCAGGCTGGGAGAACCCGCCTGATTAACCTCACTGTCGGCGATTCTGCGACACCTCGCCCGGTGCTGGTGCGTGAAATCCAGAAAGACCCGATACGTGGCAATCTGATCCATGTGGACTTTTATGCGGTGAACATGACCGAAACGATCAAGGTGGAAGTTCCCATCGTTATAGTCGGCGAGTCTCCGGCCTTAAAGGTCAGAGAAAATATGCTGTACCAGACTTTAGACAGTTTGCTTGTCGAGTGCCTACCGGACAAGATGCCGGATCGCGTCCAGGTAGATATCAGCAGCATTACCGAGGCGGACCAGGCCATACATGTAAAAGATGTGCAGCTACCTGATGTCGAGATATTGAATGATCCCGATCTGCCTATCGTCAAGGTCAGTCTGAGACCAGTTGAAGCAGTAGAAGAGAGACCGGCGGCTGAGGAAGCTGTAGCTGGCGCGGCTGAAGCCGCCCCGGCAGCGGGAACAGAGGCTGCTGAGGCCCATGCAGAGACGGCTAAACCCGAGAAAAAGTAGCTTCAAGTTCAGGATATCACAGCAAGCGACTTCTTCCCGTACATGGGAAGAGGTCGCTTTTTAGTAATAATACCAATGTACGACAGAAGACCGAAGTGTTAAAATTAAAGCATGAAGAGAGAATTGATGGCTATACTGGTCTGCCCGGTCTGCAAAGGCAAACTGGAGCTAAGAACTGAAGCAGAAAGCGAAAATGAGATAGTCGCAGGGACGCTTTACTGTCCCCGCTGTATGGTAAACTACCCGATCACAGAAACGATCCCTAACCTGCTGCCTCCGGAGAGATTGAACTAATCCGGGGTATATATTATTCCCTGCCCCGGGTTTTCCCAGGCTTCCACCGATGAGACAGTAACCGGATCGGCAGCCAATTTTTCTTTGAGTTCGCGATAGACAGTGATAGCGATATTCTCCGCCGAAGGATTGATATCATTAAAAGGGGGAACATCGTTCAGCAGAGTGTGGTCAAAACGGGCTGTGATCTCCCTCAGGTAACGCTTCACATCCGTAAAATCATAAACCAGGCCGATGTCATTGAGTTGTGAGGCTTTCAAACGGACTACCACCTTATATCGATGGCCATGGACGTTCTCACACTTGCCCTGGTATCCCCTCAGGAAGTGGGCGGCCTCAAAATGCTGCTCAACAACTACTTCATACATAGACTACTGCTTATCCGGAGAATCCCAGGGCAGCACACCCTCTTTCCCGCTAACTTCAGCCAGGAGCTGTTTGACGGACTTCTTATTCACAGGATGAATGAAATCAGGGGCAATATCAGCTAGCGGCACCAGGACAAAAGCTCTCTCCACGAGTCTGGGATGAGGGACTATCAATTCCGGTGGGGTATTAATCACCTGATCGCCATAGAAAAGAATGTCGATATCAATCGGACGGGGAGTATCAACCGGCACCCGGCCCAATTTAGCCTCAATACCCTTGGCCATATAAAGCAGGGTATTGGCCGGCAGGCGGGAAGAAATGGTGACAACCATGTTCAGGAAACGTGGCTGGTTAGTTTCTCCCACCGGCGCCGTATCATAAACCGGTGAGATTTTTTCAATCTTTGCCCTCTCCTTAAGGAAGTCAATTGCCATGTCCAGATTATGACTGCGGTCCCCCAGGTTTGACCCTAAACCCAGATAGACCGTTACAGACTGGTTATTGATCATAATCTATTCCTCGTTACTCCAGTTTTGCATTATTTGTTTTAGTTTCTGGGCCAGTTTTGGGCTGGAGCGCAGCCGTTCGACAAAAACGGGGCAGGCTTCCAGCAAAGAATTCTGTGCCGTGATAGCCATTCCGGAAAGAAAGCTCTGAAGGCCGGAATCAACGCCAAACTGGTTCATGCCCAGCGGTGAGGACTCCAGTTGTTTTTTCAAATCTTCAGCCGAGAACCTCATCGGCATTACACAGGACTTGTACCAGGGACACTCCTTGCACTGGACTACTCCATAAGCTTCGTTTAAAATATCACCCATCTAAAATCTCCTTGTCCCAACAGAATACAGCAATCGGCGACCGGCTGTTAGAGATCAAAATAAAAAGAAGGGGGTACTGAGTTACCGACATCTGTCAGGGTAAATACCCGGCAATCTGCTTTTCGAATGCCGTTCTGCTTCTGAAGGGACCCTCCACCTTAAATTTGAATCTACCTTCCTTATCGATCATTAGAGTCGTTGGAATGTAGTTCACATTATATTTTCCAGCGACTTCGTACTGCCTGTCAAGTAAGACCGGGAAGGAATAATTTTTTTCTGCCATAAAGGCTTTGATAGTATCCGCGTCCTCTTCCGTATCTATAGTAAGAAGGACTATCTCTCCGGTCTGAGACCATTCCTCGTGAAGCTCATGGAGAAAGGCGATATCATCCGTACTGTACTCAAAAGAAGAATCCCAGAAATTGATAAATACGGTTTTTCCTTTGAAGCTGCTCAAGGAAACCGACCGGCCGTCAAGGTCCTTCAGTGTGAAGTCAGGGGCTGGCTCATCTATCCTGGCACCCTGCCCGCTGCCAGCCGAGCAAGCAGCCGTGGCTAAAACCCCTGTCAGGACTACTATAGCCAGAGTTATCTTAATGACCCTTTTTAAAACTTTCATTCTCTAATTTTACTCCTGATTGAGATCAAAATGAAACCCTGATCCGGTAGTTTACAGCCGGCAGAGAGCCGGTGACAGACCTCAATCCTTTGAATTTTCCACAAATCCGGCCATTTGCTTCTCAATGGCCGCCCTGTTTGGGAAAGCGCCTGTTCTCAGGCAACTCCCGCGCATTTCCTTCACCGATTTCCGGGCCAGACCGGCTGGCGATATA